>DATBUF010000676.1:0-23493 GCA_036516435.1 Pontibacter sp. | reverse complement strand
AGGCAGTTTGTGCAGGACTATAAAGAATGTTTTGTTTAAAGCTGTTGAAGTTCTCGCACATAAAAAAACCACTCCCGGTAAAGGAGTGGTTTTTCTGTTTATAGCTGATTGCTGTTAATAATCAGATTCCGGATTACGGTAACGGTCGCTGCGGCGTGTCTGATAGTTGTCGCTGTCCTGGTTGCGGCTGCTGCCACCCTGCGAGCTACCACTGCTGCCGCTGAAGTTCTCGCGCGAGTTGGAACCACGGTTGTCGCTATAGTAGGAAGTGCTGCTGTCCATAGAACCGTAACGGCTCTGGTCGCCGCCGCGACCTCCCTGGTTGTAGCCACCCTCACGATAATCGCTCTGGCCATAGTTGCCACGGCTATAGTTTCCTTCCGAGGAGCCATAGCCACCCCCGCTCATGCCACGGCCTGAGGTAGAACCATAGTTGCCACCACCCTGCGATGAGCCGCCGTAGCCTGATCCTGAACCGTAACCATAACCGCCGCTCATGCCGCTGCTATAGTTGCTGTCGCCATATCCGCCCTGGCTGCCATAGTTGCTTTGCGATGATCCGCCGCGGGAAGACGAGCCATAACCACCTTGTGACGATGAGCCATAGTTGCCTTGTGATGAACCATAGTCGCTGCCTTGTGAACCATGACGTGCCGAGCGGTATTCGTCGTTGTAAGAACCACCTCTGGAGCCGTATCCGCCCTGACTGCCATAGCCACCCTGCATAGAACTCTGTGAATCGTATCCTCTTGATGAACCGTAGTCGTCGCGGTCGTACTCGCTCATGCCTCTGGATGATCCGTAACCCATAGAGCCGTAACGGTCTCTGTCGCCGTATCCGCCCTGCATGTTTGATCTGGATGAGCCGGAGCCGGTGCTGCTGGAGCCATAGCCCTGCTGTCCGCTGCCATAACCGGATGAACCATAGCCACCCTGGCTGCTATAGTTGCCGCCCCCCTGCGATGATCCGCCACGGGAAGAGGAGCC
The DNA here is from genome assembly GCA_036516435.1 of Pontibacter sp. Classification (GTDB taxonomy): domain Bacteria; phylum Bacteroidota; class Bacteroidia; order Cytophagales; family Hymenobacteraceae; genus Pontibacter. The sequence continues at coordinate 22,506 of DATBUF010000676.1, read as the reverse complement.
ATAACCACCTTGCGACGATGAACCATAGTTGCCTTGGGATGAGCCATAGTTGCCACCGCTCATGCCGGAGTTGCCGCCATAGTTAGAGGATCCGTGTCCGCCCTGTGAGGAGCTGTAGCCACCCTGAGAGCCATAGTTACTCTGGCCGCCATAGTTGCCCTGTGAGCTGCCGCCGTAGCTTGATCTGCCGGATGAGCCGGAACCCATGCCACCCTGATCGTTCATGTTGTCATAGTTGCTCTGGCTTGAAGAACCATGGCCACCTGAGCCATAATGTGAGCCTTGGTTGTGGCTGGTGTAGCCGCCGCCATGGTTGCTGAAGTGTCCGCTTCGGCCGCTATCGTAGCTGCCATAGCTGCCTTGTGCGGAGTTGCCTTCCATGCCGAATGCGCCGGAGGTGCCTCCATAGGTGTTCCCACCCTGGTTATCGCCTTCACGGTCTTGCATGCCTCCTTGCAGGCCACCACGCGAAGCGCCGTAATCCTGATCCTGGTAGCGCACGCGGTTACCTTCCATGCCGCCCTGGTTGCCATAGTTATAGCCACCCTGACTACCATAGTTGCCGGATCCCGAGTTGCTGCTCTGGCCGCCATAGCCACCGGAAGAGGAGCCATAGTTGCCTCCGCTCATGCCCTGGCTGCCGCTGCCATAACCACTCTGCATACCTGAGCCACTGCTCATGCCTCCGCCCATCGACGAAGAACCATAGTCGCCCTGGTAGCCGTAGCCGCTCTGGCCGCCATAGTTGCCATGCTGCGAACCATAGCCGTAGCCACCCTGTGCACCATAGCCACTCTGGCTGCCACCTTGGTTACCGTAGCCCCCCTGCGAGCCATAGTTGTTCTGATCGCCACCCATTCCGGAAGACGAAGAACCGCCCTGGTTGCCCATAGACGAGGATGAACCACCCTGGCCACTCATAGAAGAAGATGAACCGCCAGTACTCATAGAACCATAGCTGCCTGAGTCGGATGACTGGTCTGAACCTGAGCTTTTACCTGATTTAGAAGAGGAAGAAGATGTTTTTGATTTAGTACCTGACCCTGATTTCGCTTTTGTAGATGAAGCAGAAGAACCAGTGCCTGTAGTTGTGGTTGATTTATTCGTTTTGCCTGATGTAGAAGAGGCTGATCCTGACTTTGAGCTGGTATCTGAGCTTCCCATGCTGCTGGTTGATCCGGTGTTGCCGCTCATCGATGATGAGTCTGAGGATCCTGATGTGCTTCCTGACATGCTGCCGGAGCTCTGGTTTTTCTCGTTGTCTTTCATAGTTACAATCTCCTGGATTTATATAGTTAAAAAATAAGCGCGATGTAAGCCGGAGCTATGGCATTTTGATGTTCCGCAGCGTCGGCTCTGATGCGGCCACACTCCTTACAAACCGGCCAATAAAGGCTGCAAATAGTGTAGCGGATCGTTTTAGCTATACGAGCCTCCTGTAACATGGTTATTGCTATATGGCAATGAAAACTTGGAAAGTGTACTTTTGTAAAAGCCCTGGCGCAGGTTAAAAAGTGGTGTAAAACAAAGTGGCCGGAAAGTTTTTGAAAATAATTTAATAGCGAAAGTGGTGTATTGATTCGTGTTTACTACCTTTACAGCAATTAATTAAATTCATTATCATGCAAACAGGTAAAGTAAAATTCTTTAACGTATCAAAAGGTTTCGGATTCATCATCGCTGACGATACAAATCAGGAGATCTTTGTTCATCAGACAGGCTTAACTCACGAGATCCGTGAGAACGACCGCGTGTCTTATGAAGTTAAAGATGGCAAAAAAGGATTGAATGCTATTAACGTAGAGAGAATCTAGGTTATTAACCATACCAGCCTTCGGGCACATTCATCTATTTTAGCCCGCTCAGGAAACTGAGCGGGTTTTTTATGGCATCTGCTTTTTCTCCTGGTTTAATTCCTCGCCCTTTTCAAGCCCCTCCTGTATCAGCTCGTCTGCTTCTATGTAGTCTTCCGCCTTGGCAACAGGCACATCCTGCTCCTCCTCATGTTCCGGCTCGTAGCTCAGCGTAATGCTGATGGGGAAGTGGTCAGAACCAAACTTATCAAGGCGGCGCAGTCCCAGTAACCGGAATGCCGGATCGTAAAAAACATGATCCAGAGGGTAACGGAACAAGGGGATGTAGGCGTTGTAAGTATTGTAAAAGCCACGCCCCACGCGCGGATCTAAAAGGCCGCTGACCTGCTTAAACAGCTTCGTAGTTCTGGACCAGGCCACATCGTTCAGGTCGCCGGCCACTATGCTGGGGTAGTTCTTCTGCTTGATCATTTTAGCTACCAGCAACAGTTCTGCTTCGCGTGTTTCTGTATCCCGCATCAGGCGTGGGGGCTGCGGATGCACAGTGTACAGATCGAACTTACGGCCGCTCGGCAACTCTACTACCGTGTAAAAGGAGGGAATGCCGTCTTCCACCAGAAACCTGACTTCGCTGTCAGTTAGCTTCAGCCTGCTGTAGAGTATCATGCCATAGGTATTATCCAGCGGCTTTTTTATAGCATAAGGGTAGCGTTTATCCAGCTCCTGGCGCACGCTCTGGTGCCAGGCTTCGTCGGGCTCGTTCATGACCAAAATGTCAGGCTCTTCCCGGAGCACAAGTGTCAGGAACTGCTGGTGTTTTTTGTTTACCATACGCACGTTGGCTATCATCATGGTAAAGGCGTTTGCCGGCTTCTGCCGCTCCGCCCGAAGCGCCTCAACAGGGGCCACAGGTGTGAAGTGGTAAATATACCTTACCTCGTTTACGATGCCAGCCAGCCAAAGCAACAGCATACCAACTTCCGGCACTGACCACGTAGCATACCGGACAGCATACACCAGCAGCGTTACCGTGAGCAGCACGGCCACATGCAACCTCGGGAAATCAAGTACACGCACCCACCACCACGGCACCTTCAGGAAGGGCAGAAATGAGAACAGGGTGAAGGTAAAGCCAAGTATAAGAAGGGTAAGCTCCATGGTGCCTAGTAGCATTTGGTGTTGAGGGCGAACAGCTTTTTTGTTTGGCTGTTTCGGCAAGTATACTACGTAGCAGGTGTAATTTAGGCTAAACCATAAAACAGAAAGCCCGCTGCACACTTATATAGTGCACAGCGGGCTATACCTGTAGTATGCTCAGGCTTATTTTTTAGCAACTCGTATGCCTACTGCCTGTATGTTTGGCAGTGGGTCGCGGCGCATATATTGGGTAATTTTGAGCTTATATTTGCCGGCCTCAGGGAAGCGGACATTCTCCAGTAAAGGCTGCTGCAGATCAAAAGTATCTGAAGACCCTTTTCCCAGCGGCTTACCTGTTTTAGCATCCATCAGCAATATCTCATGCAGCTTGCCGGACAGCTTTTTACCTCCCGGGCCTGTGAGCTCGTGCTGCAGGTACAGGTTATAAAAGTCGTACTCCAGGTTGTAGCGCAGGTTTACGGACACTGTGTATAGCTGCGTGGTGTCTGCTATCTCAAACTCAAATACAGGCGCATTGTCTATGGCCCAGTTACCTTCCGGCAGGTCTACATTTTGCTCATATACGCGTGCCGGGTCGCAGGATGTGAGCAGCAACAGCAAGGCTGCTGCCCAACATACAAGGTGCTTATGCATCAGAATTCGGTTTTTGCTGATCCGGTTTTTTGTTCCGGAACGGTTTTCTGGATCGTTGTTTTTTAGATTGCTGCGATGGTTGCCCTTCTCCTGATGCCTGCGCAGGTGCTGCAGCCGCCGGAGCCGGTCTGTTGCCGCCTTCACGCTGGCCTCTTGGCTCACGGTTGCCACGCTCGCGGGGCTCACGCTCACTGCGGTTATTTTCCTGGCCCTCACGGGATCTGGTCTCGCGCTCGTTGCGATTACCTTCCTGCTCACCGCGCTCACGGTTACGGTTGCGGTTATCAGGACGTGGGCGGCGCTGGCGCTGTTCGCCTTCGCGAGGTTCTGCAGCAGGCTGCGGCCTTCTTTCCCTTACCTGTGCTGCCGGAGCTTCGGCTACGGCAACATCACCGTCCTGTGGTCTTTTCTTCTTCTTTTTCTTCTTCTTTTTAGCCTTGTACTTATCGTCGAGACGTTCGAGGCTGCCCTCAACCTGTGCTACAAACTCGTTGTGCTTCGGCTCTTCCTCTACTTCTACTGTCAGCGATGCTACAGCTACACCTTTGGCATTTTGCTCCAGTATTTCCTGCACCCGTTCTACCGGCACGGGGTACCAGTTGTTGTCGCCTTTAAAGCCAAACCACATCATTCTTTTAAAGATGTCGGTTTTCTGCAGAAAAGCATCGCCGTTCTGGGTTTGCAGCGGGCGGTTTACTGTTGGGATGTCCTTGAGCGCTTCCATGTAGGTTTCCAGCTCATAGTTCAGGCAGCACTTCAGGCGGCCACACTGCCCCGAAAGCTTGCTCGGGTTCAGCGAAAGGTTCTGGTAGCGGGCCGCCGTAGTAGATACACTCTTGAAATCAGTGAGCCAGGTAGAACAGCACAGCTCACGACCGCAGGAGCCGATACCACCCAGGCGGCCGGCTTCGTGGCGCAGGCTTATCTGGCGCATCTCTATGCGCACCTTAAACTCCTCAGCCAGCTTTTTGATCAAATCACGGAAGTCTACCCGGTCGTCGGCAGAGTAGTAGAAGGTTGCTTTGCTTCTGTCGGCCTGGTACTCCACATCCGAGAGCTTCATTTTAAGCCCCAGTTGCTGAATAATTTCGCGCGAGCGGTACATGGCGCCTCCTTCCAGGTCGCGCACTTCGTTAAATTTTTCCAGGTCCTGCTCGGTGGCGATGCGGTAAATGCTGCGGATCTCCTCGTTGTTGTCCACTTTCTTTTTCAGCATCTGCAGGCGCACCAGCTCACCTTTCAGCGATACAAAGCCAATATGATGGCCATTGGGTACGTCCACTACCACGGCATCGCCGGTAGTCAGGTCTAACCTGTTGTTATTGCGGTAAAAGTCCTTGCGGCCTCCCTTAAATCTTATTTCTACAATATCGAACTCCTCAAACGAAACCGGTAACTCCATATCGCTGAGCCAGTCGAATACATTTAAACGGTTACAGCCTCCTGTGCTGCAGCCGCCGTTGCTTTTGCAGCCACCGGGTTTGGTGCTTGTGCCGCATCCGCCACTGGAACATGAATTACAACCCACTTTTAATCTCCTTATATAGCTAGAATTCTTGTTTTCTTAATCTGATAGGTAACAAATATACTAATTTTTTGTGCGAATGATGTAGCACCCGTGTAATTGTGTCATCAACACTGTGTCAGCAACCCTCTGCACGCCACAAAAATTCCGGGTGAGTGCACGATGCTGGGATTTAAACTATAATTTTAAGCAATGCTACGCAAACTACTTTCGCATGCGGTAATTTATGGGCTGGCGGCGCAGGCGCCGCGGCTGGCCGGCGTAGCAACGCTGCCCATCATTACGCGCTACCTTACTCCCGCCGACTATGGAGTGGCTGGTGTAGTGACCGCGTATGCATCCGTATTAACCATGCTGCAGAGCCTGGGCATGAGTGTTGTACTGGTAAACAGCTATGCGCGACAGCCACTGCGGTATACGTGGGTGTGGCGGCAGCTGAATGGTTTTATTACGGTATGGTCGGCAGGGTATGGGGTGCTGGTGATGGCAGCCTTGTACTTTCTGATTCCCTCTGAAGGCGATGGCCACAGGCTTGAGATTACGTTGCTGGTTGGTTTGCCTATTATGCTCTTTCAAATGACTGACATGCAGGGGAATCTGTATTTTCAGCTGGCGCAAAAGCCGCTGCCACTGGCTTTCCGTACGTTTGTAGTGGGGGTAGTAGGGGTGGCGCTTAACATCTACACCATTGCTTACCTGCGCCTGGGGTTCATGGGCTGGTTTTATGCGAACTTTGTAGCAGCGGCAGTCGGGTTTATGCTTAATGGCTATAGTGTGTACATCCGCCAAAAGCTGTGGCCCATCTTTAATTTTAAGTGGTACCGCATCAGGCATTCGCTGCGAGTGTCGTTGCCGGTAGTGCCGCATAGTATGGCCATTTTTATGTTCGATACCTCTGACAGGCTGGTGCTGGACGTGCTGCGGGTGCCTATACAGCGGATCGGGTTGTACAATGTGGCGGCCAGCTTCGGGACTTACTTTCTGATGGCAACGATGGCTGTCTCGCAGGCTGCTTCGCCGTTTTACATGCAATACCTGGCGCAGCAACACCACCGGGAGGCCGCGCTGCAGGTGCGGAGGCTTACGTTTGCGCTGCTCGGGCTGTTTTTGTTTGCCACTACCCTGGGCTGCCTCTGGATGCGCGAGATTTTTCAGGTGCTGATCCGGAATGAGGATCTGCAGCAGGCTTACCCTTTGGCTATAGTTGTGCTGATGGGGGCAAATTACCGGCCTATGTACCTGGCCGTGTTTAACACGCTTACTTACCGCGAACATACCAACAAACTATGGCGGATATCGGTAGTGGCCGGAGCAGGTAATGTGCTGCTTAACTTTATACTTGTGCCGGTATTTGGGTACCAGGCTGCAGCTTATACCACCTTTGCTGCATTTATGTACATGGGGTACGCCGGGTTTTACATGAAGGCCTACAGAGACTCGTATCAGGTGCCGTATTACCCGATGGTGTGGCTGGCGCTGAATGTGCTGCTGTTAGTTGCTGTGTACCACCTGGCAACTATAGCGATTACTACCAAAGCTATAGTTACTGCACTTACGGGGGCGGGAGCTATAGTTGCAGCCCTGGCATTCAGGAAGAAACTACAGCTGTAAACACCACCTACCCGATAAACATATTTACAAAGACGATGGAAGCTACATACACCTTTTCTTTTCTGAAAGCACCGGACATGCCCCAGGTGCGACACACCTTCCTGGAGGCCTTTGCTGATTATGTTGTGCCGATACAGTTGACAGAGGAGCAGTTTAATACGAAGGTGAAGCGCGAAGCCATTGAACCAACCTTTTGTGTGGCAGCTTATGCCGGCAGTGAGATGGCTGGCTTTATACTTACCGGCCTTGGCGAGTATAAGGGCAAACCTACTGCTTACAATGCGGGTACAGGCGTATTGCCCGTGCACCGGAAACATCAGCTTACCCGAAAGTTGTACAGCCACTTGTTACCAAAACTGCGCGAGAGCGGCATAGAGCAGTGTGTGCTGGAGGTAATACAGGAAAATGAAGCGGCACTGCATTCCTACAAAGCTGTAGGTTTTACGGTGGCACGGACACTGGACTGCTACAAGGTGCGCAGGGAGGAGTTGCTGGCAGCGGGCACCTTACCGGAGGAGATAACGATAGATCAGGCTGCTAAACCCAACTGGGGTATGTACCAGCACTTATGGGATGTGGAGCCTGCCTGGCAAAATACCGCTGCTGCCATTACCCGCAGCCCCGACGAAAAAATAGTGCTTGAGGCCCGGGATAAGGATCAGGAGTTAACCGGTTATGTTGCTTTCTTCCCTAAAACAGGAGCTATTGCACAACTGGCAGTGGAGCCGCGCAGCCGGGGAAAGGGAATCGGGAAGGCCCTCCTGCGAGAGGTTGCCAGACACAGCGCTGCTGCAAATCTCATGTTGATAAATGTAGATGCCGAGGCAGTGCAGTTCAGGGACTTTTTGCAACGCAGGTATTTCTCGCGGTTTCTTGGGCAATACGAGATGCTGCTGCCGCTGGAGTAGTAAATCAAATTTTATCTCTTCCGATTGACGCCAATTAAATACCTTTGCCACCTAAACTATAGATGGAAGCGTATGGCATGGGTATATCTGATATTAGCCGGAATATGTGAGATTGGCTGGGCATTTGGCCTGAAGTATAGCGAGGGCTTCACCAAGATCGGTGTCAGTGTAGTTACCGTAGTGGTGATGATCCTGAGCTTTGTGTTGTTGTCGCAGGCGATGAAAGAACTACCGCTTGGCACTGCTTATGGCATCTGGACAGGGATTGGCGCTGCTGGTACCGCCATACTTGGTATTGTGTTTCTGAATGAACCCCGCGACCTGATCCGTATTCTCTGCATTCTGATGATTATTGCAGGGGTGGTTGGGCTGAAGCTGTTCTCGGGAGAGGCGAAGTAGGTTACCAACTATAAACATCGGCTGCATTGCGCGAGAACAGGTATAAACGGTTCCGGGTGGCAAGCGCAGTAGTATAGTGCTTCTCTTTCTGGAAAGGAATAATGCGTGTGGTTTGCTTGTAGAGATCGTAAAAGTGCAGACTGCCATCTTTTACAAAGTATAGATCGTTGTTCAGGAAGCCAATGTAAGACAGGCCTGTAAACGGTAGTTTCTGTTTATAGTTGCCCAGGTTATCGAACACATAAATGCCGCTGTTATAGTCCAGCAGGTATACCTGGTGCTGGTATTCGCGCAGCATCCGCACATCGAAACGGCTTTTATCGAGTACCAGGTTCAGCGATGTTTCCGCAACAGCCCGGCGTAGGCGCATATCCAGCTTACTCAACTTAAAATCTGTTTCGTTGAATAGCCAGAACCCGTCATCGGTAGCAAGTGCGGCAGCGCGTACTGTTCCGTTAATCTCAAAATCAGGCAGAAGTACGCTGGTAATCGGGCTCAGAAAGCGGTCTAAAACCAGGAGCTCCTGCCGATCTTCGTTAAACAGCAATATCTTCAGAGGATTCCAGGCATCTATAGTTGTGGCTCTGCCAAGTGGGGTTTGTGGCGAATACAGGTGTTGCAGTTTACCCAGCGAGTCCAGCTTTACCAGGTTGCGTTGGGAATTCAGGAAGTAAACCGAATTGCTCCTGTCTGTAGAAATGGCAGTTGCCGAGCCCACTTTTAGTGTGCGGATGAAGTGCACTACCGTTGTGTCTGCCTGCTGTGCTTTTGCAGGATACAGGTGCCATAGCAGGAGGCAGAGCAGGGCTATAGTTCGGTTAAACTTCAAAGTGCTCTAAAGTCAGGTTTGTGCCATCGTATACGCCATACGAGCAAAAATTAACCCATTCTCCCAGGTTTACATAACGGCTTTTGTCACCTATAGGCAAGTCCAGTGGCAGGTGGCGGTGCCCGAAGATATAAAAGTCGTGGTGCTGTCTTGCTTCCACTTCGCGGCAGTACTGTACCAGCCATTCACCTTCGCCCAGAAACTGCTCATCTTTTTTAACATTGCTGATACGGCTCTTGCGGGACCACATGTTGGCCACCCCGATACCCAGGTTAGGATGTATGCGGGCAAACGCCCACTGGCAGGCTTTGTTGGCAAATACTTTCTTTATCAGCTTGTAGGTATGGTCGCCCGGGCCAAGGCCATCACCATGCCCGATGTAGAAACTATGGCCGTTTATAGTTGTAGAAATAGGCTCACGCAGAATGGGGATGTTCAGCTCCTGCGGGAAATAATCGAACATCCACATGTCGTGGTTGCCGGTAAAGAAAAGCACCGGAATTCCGGAATCCGTAATTTCGGCGAGCTTGCCCTGCAGCCTGATAAAGCCTTTAGGAATGGTGTGGCGGTACTCGAACCAGAAATCAAAAATATCACCTAACAGGAGTATGGCTGCCGCATCGTGCTTTACCTGGTCCAGCCAGCGCACGATCTTTTGTTCGCGGGCCCGGCTGGAGGCTGCGTCTGGTACGCCCAGGTGAAAATCAGATGCAAAGTATACTTTCTGGCCCGGAGCCAACTGATCAATTCGGAAGGTCATCTATCAGGAAAAGAACGAGCTGTTTTGGCCCATGGGCTCCCATTACAAGGGTTTTCTCAATATCGGCAGTGCGGCTCGGGCCACTTACCAGCGAAACCATAGAAGGGAAGTTGTCTTTATACTTATCGCGGAGCTTCTGTAAACCATCTTTTATGTCCGGTACCAGCTGGCTTGCCTTGGCAATGACCATATGGGTAGCCGGGTACACGCTCAGCCGGCGACCGCCTGCATTAGCAGAGCTCACCAGTATGCTGCCTGTGCGGGTAATCAGGGCCTCACAGGTTGTCAGGCTAGCCTCAGCATGCTGCACAAAGTCCTGTTCGTTATCGGTGTACCCTATGCCGGCATGGTACAGGGCTTTCTGCAGATTGGCTTCCCATACAAACAGGTGCTGAATGTTCTGCTCGTGCTTAAAGGTATACAGCTGATCAAAGAAATCGTCTTCGTTCTCGCAGTAAAAAAAGGTGCCACTGTTCTTCAGAAAGCTCTCCACAAATATAACTGACATGTCGTCGGTAGACGCGTGGTGCAACGGCGACGTAAAATCAGGGGTTGGAGGCAGAAAAGGCGCTGGCTTAGCCAGCGCCTCTCTCACTTTTCTTAAAACTATTTCTTTTGTTTTTGCTTCGTACATGCCTGTGCTCGTATCAAGCTATTCTGGTATTAATGTTATCTTCCTGCTCAGCAGGAGAGTGCCCGTTTCCGCCCTGCAGCGGTGTGCCAGGTACCTGGCCTTCCTGCTGCTCCGGATGTTCAGTGTTCCCGAACTCCACCGGGTGTGTCTGCTCTACTTCGCTCTTGGTCTGGCTGCGGTCTGTGCCGGCCGTATGCGCCTGATACGTAGTTAAGGCATCAAACGGACGTGGCCCGACTAAACGCTCCAGGTCACTCTGGAACAGAATTTCCTTTTCCAGCAATTCCTGTGCAATTATCTCCAGTTTGTCGCGCTTCTCTGTGAGCAAAGCTATAGTTCGGTCATAAGCAGCTTTTATCAGCGAGCGAACTTCCTGGTCTATAGTTTCGGCAGTTGCTTCAGAGTATGGTTTGTTAAACTGCATATCTGACTGCTTGGAGTCGTAGAACGATACGTTGCCGATCTTCGGGTTCATGCCGTACATGGTTACAATGCTGTAAGCCATTTTGGTAATACGCTCCAGGTCGCTCAGCGCTCCTGTTGAGATCTTACCGAATACGATTTCTTCAGCAGCACGGCCACCAAGTGCCATACACATTTCATCAACTAATTGTTCGGTTGTGTACAGGAACTGCTCTTTTGGTAAGTATTGGGCATAACCCAGCGCAGCTACACCACGCGGAACGATGCTAACTTTCACCAACGGATCAGCGTGCTCCAGGAACCAGCCAGCTACAGCGTGCCCAGCTTCGTGGTAAGCCACAATTTTCTTTTCTTCCGGAGAGATGATCTTGTTCTTTTTCTCCAGACCGCCAATTACACGGTCAACAGCATCGTTAAAGTCCTGCTGGTCTACTGCTTTTTTGTTACGGCGAGCTGCTATCAGCGCAGCCTCGTTACAGACGTTGGCAATCTCGGCACCGGCAAAACCAGGGGTTTGCGCAGCAAGGTTCTTGGCATTTACATCCGGCGCAAGCGTAAGCGGGCCCAGGTGCACATTAAATATTTCAGTACGACCGTTGATATCCGGCTTGTCGATGCTGATCTGGCGGTCGAAACGGCCGGGGCGCAACAAAGCGGAATCCAGGGTATCTGGGCGGTTGGTAGCTGCCAGTATAATTACACCGGAGTCAGTTGCGAAACCATCCATTTCCACCAGCAGGGAGTTCAGGGTGTTTTCGCGCTCGTCGTTGCCACCTGGCACCTGTCCGCGGCTACGGTGACGGCCAATCGCATCAATCTCATCTATAAAGATAATACAAGGTGCTTTAGCTTTTGCCTGCTTAAACAGGTCACGCACACGAGCAGCACCCACCCCCACGAACATCTCCACAAAGTCGGAACCTGACAGGGAGAAGAATGGAACGTCGGCTTCGCCGGCTACGGCTTTAGCTAATAAGGTTTTACCAGTACCCGGAGGGCCAACCAGCAGGGCGCCTTTCGGTATTTTACCACCAAGTATGGTAAACTTGCTTGGGTTTTTCAGGAACTCTACAATTTCCTGTACTTCTTCTTTCGCTTCTTCAAGGCCGGCCACATCTTTAAACGTGATCTTTACCTTGTTCTCAGCATCAAACAGTGCAGCTTTAGATTTGCCGATGTTAAATATCTGGCCACCCGAGCCACCTGCCGTTACACGGCGCATCAGGAACCAGAAACCAAACAGTAACAGGATCAGGAAGCCCCATGTCGCAAAGAAATCCATAAAACCGGTGCGGTCTTCAGGGTAAACCGGTACGCGCTGCTCACGCGGCACATCAGCCTGCAGCTTGTCCAGGTCCTCTTTAAAAGACTCGGCAGAGATTACCAGAAAGTGGTACTGCGGGCCTTTGTCCAGGGTAATAGCACCACGGTCAGAGAGTTCCTGCTTATATTTTTCGTTTTCGAGGGCCTCCTGCTTCAGGTATACTTCTACTGTCTTGTTATTTACAACAGTCACCTTGCGCACGTCGCCGCTCAGCAGCATTTCTTCAAACTCCTGTTGCGATGTTTCTACAGAGGAGTTGCTACGGTTCAGGTAGGTAAGTCCGAAAATGACCAGTATCAGCACGGCCAGCATCCATAGCTGCATAGTTGGGCGCGGCGGCGTAGTTGGTATGATCGGCTTTTTCTTTTTATTATTGCCTTTATTGTTCTTTTCTGCCATGGTTAAGTTATCAGATGTTTGAAAAACACCGGCCCAGACAAAATGTTTTGGCAGGCCGGTATCCGTTAAACTGATTCAACGTGCTCAATGCGGGCATCGCCCCAAAGCTCTTCCAGCGCATAAAACTCGCGCTTGTCTTTCAGGAAGATGTGTGCCACTACGTCCACATAGTCCAGCAGCACCCACTCTTTATTGGTACGGCCCTCGCTCTGCCACGGATTTTGCCGGATAGCCTTAAATACTTCTTCTTCTATGGCGCCTGCAATAGCGTCCAGCTGTGTATCAGAGTTGGCGGATGCTATAATAAAGTAGTCAGAGACTGCATTCTTAAGTGATTTAAGGTTCATCACGACGATATCGGAGGCCTTTTTTTCCTGCATGCCCTTCACTACAAGCTCTGCCAATATGTCTGAATTAGCCTCAATCTTACTTTCTTTCATTTGCGGTTATTAAATTTGAAATACAAAAATATTAAATTTTGCCAAAGTTATGTTGCCTAATACGCTGTTTATAGGCCAGCAGCTATACTATCTGCCGGTTTGTGCATCTACCAACTCCGAGGCTCAACAGCTTCTTATCAAAAATAAAGCCACAGAGGGCTGTACCATTGTTACGTCAGATCAGACAAACGGGCGTGGACAGCGAGGCAACTCCTGGGAAGCTGAGCCCGGTAAAAACATTACGCTCTCTGTAATTCTGTCACCTGTTTTTTTGCCTGTCAGGCAGCAGTTCTACCTGAATATGGCCGTGTCACTGGCTGTGCTGGGCCTGCTGCGCGAACAGGGCGCCGCCGAGACACAGGTAAAATGGCCCAACGATCTTTACTTTAAAGATAAGAAGCTTGGTGGGATATTGATCGAAAATACGATAAACAGCCACTCTCTACAACATAGTATCGTCGGGATTGGTTTAAATATAAATCAACTCGATTTTGGCGTAAGTACGGCTACTTCGTTAGCCGCTGCCACAAACACAGCCTACGAGCTGGAGCCGCTGATTTCCCGCCTGTTAGAGTTACTCGAGGGCCGCTACCTGGAACTGCGCAATGGTAAACATGCCAAATTAAAATATGAGTACCTGCAGGCACTTTACCGTTACCAGGAGCTGCACCAGTTTATAGTTGATAACAGAAAAGTAGCCGGTTCTATTGTAGGCATTGACGAAGATGGTCGCCTCGGTGTTGAAATAGAGCAGGAGCTACAGTTTTTTGGCTTAAAGGAGATCACTTACGTCATCTGATTATAGTTTATAGTTAGCGGAAGTAAAAAGGGAAGACCTGTTGTGCTTCCCTTTTTGGTATACTATAGCTAGAGTACTTTTTGGCTACTGAACTATAAGCTTTTGGGTTTGCCGGTTGCCCTCGTGCAGCAGGTTTACCACGTACATGCCCTTAGGCAGGCGCAGCGCCGGTAACGGCACATTTACTTCCCGGCTACCTGCTGTTACCGGGTATGTATATACTACTCTGCCGCTCATGTCTACTATCTGCAGGCTGCCGCCATTTACATCGGCACCAGTACCCGCAACCGAAACCGTAACCGAATTGCCTGCTGCCGGGTTAGGAAACACCGCCATCTGTCCGCCTCCCGGCAAAGCTTTCAGTTGTACCGATATTGTTTTGCTGAAGGTAGCTGTGCCGTCGTAATCTACCTGGCGCAGGCGGTAATAATACATGCCAGTGCGGCTTACAGGGTCAGTGTGGCTGTAGCGCTGCTTTATACTGGAGTTACCGGCCCCTGCTATAGTTGCTATCTGGTCGAATGTTCTGCCGTCAGTACTGCGCTGTACCTCAAAGCGGTCGTTGTTGCTTTCTGATGCTGTTTCCCAGTCCAGCTGGATGCCACTTTGGGTTGCCTTGCCTTTAAAGGACAGCAGCTCAACAGGTAGTGGCGTAACGGGCGCATCAGAACAGGTAATGGTGTTAAAGCCGGTTGCTACTATGTCGTTCTGCGTCTGCAGCAGCAGGGTAAAGCTCAGGTCAGGGTCAAAAGCTGCTGTTGGTAGCTGTATCAGAAAGTAATCTGTCTGGCCGTTGGCATAGCCTTTTGTTTGCTGCGCCGCAAAGTGCAGGATTCCCTCAGTGTATGTTGTTTTATATTTATACCGGGCCTGGTAACTGCCGCCGTTGTTGCCGGCTTCAGCTCTTACATTTTCTGGTGCGTTAGGTATTTCTATGGCTACTTCTGTAACATCATCAGGCAGGTTGTTTTGTATGATGAAGCCTACCGTAGTAGTACCGTCGTTGTTGTTGGTTGCTCCCAAAAAGCCGAAAACAGCTGCCCCCAGGTCTATGCGGCATTCAGGCATAGGGCGCTGGTCTGGTGTAACAGGTAGTGGTGCACACTTGCGGTGATCGAATGCCACTAGCACCGGATCTGCACCAGCCACTTTGGCCTGTACCTGTATGTTGTCGAGGGCATTATAGTTAGCTACAGATACCGGGTACTGAAAAGTATAACTTGCACCATTGCTGATGTTGGTCTGGTTTTTAGCCGTAAACTGAATGGCGTTAAAGTTGGTATCGGTCTTCTGGCTGTTGCCCCGCTTACCATCCTGAACTATAAAATCGTTCTGTCGTGCGAAATAACTCGAAGGTTCGCTTGCTTCAGCTCCTTCGGGCAATTGAAAGGCAATGTACTCTAGCCGGGAGGGGCAGTTTACGGTTAAGGTATAAGATAAAACATAGGTATCGTCGTTGTGGCGGGTAGCGCCGTTGAGGGAGAAGGTAAGGCAGCCTGCTGTTTGCACGCATTCGGCAGGCTGCTGCTGCTGAGCCATAGCACTTTGCCATGTCAGCAGCATCATAATCAGAGAAAATATATAGGGTCTCATGTAAATCTAGTTCATGTGGTAATGTCAGATAAGTTTAATACTTATTCTAACGCTGCCCTGATATGCCGGTTGCACTATATTGTGTTGTTATTGATTACGTGCTACTAAATTCTTTGTAAAATATAATTATCTGATTTGGGTAGAAGGGTTTTGTGTCTCGGTTTAGAGGGTAGTTCTATATAGAGGTTAAGTTGAGCGGTTTTGTACTATAGGTATAGCTCATGGCGATGCCTTCTATAGTATATATTGGTAAAGTAATATCTTGTTTTGGCTGACTAAGGTAGGTGCCTATAGTGCGTGTCTCAGAAAGTGATACAAAAAGCAGCATGCCTCAGGAACAGGCACCGTTTTTGATGAATACCAGTTGAGTTTCAATAGGAGGTTCGTGTAAATTGTTTCTCGTTTTTTTTAATCATAGGAAACATATATTCGGCCTTTTATACTATATTTGATTTTCTGGTAGTAGTACAGCTTACTAAACCACAGTTGCTTATGAAGAATTTTACTAAACTTTTATTTATATCTGCCCTTGTGGGGTCGCACCTGTTTGGCCTGGCTGCCACCGCTGCGACTGCTGTTGAGGTAAACACAGTGGAGGGTGTTGCGCCTACTTACAAAGGAGGAAACACGCTCTGGAAACTGAAGCAGGAGAAGAAAAGTGAACTCATACTTTCCGCGCAGAATGCACGTCCGGTATTTTTGGCCCACGAAGAGGAACATACCTGCTCTAAAATTTATGCAGCTGCTGTAGGGCCGTCTTTTCACCTGGAAGCGCACAGACCCGATAAAAGCCTGTATGCTTCTGTAACGCTGGCTGCTTTTGCACCTGGTCGCGACGTGAAGACCATACCGTCTATCAATGCGTACCCTAATCCGTCAAACGGTCCTACCCGGCTCACGCTTACGCAGTCTGGTGGCGACAACTATAAGATCCGGATTTCTAATACAATCGGCCGCGTAATTTTCACGAAGAACCTGGCTGCTACCGAGGCGAAGGAGATAACCCTGGATATGAGCCCGTATCCGTCAGGTGTGTACTTCTATAGTTTGCTGGTAAACGATAAGACCGTAGAAACCAAGCGACTTATACTTCAGAAATAAGCATGTTGTTAACGCTATATTGTAGAAAGCCGGCCCTTTAGCCGGCTTTTTATATGTAAAACAGCGTTAAGGATTTGTAGTTAAAAGTATAGCCAGTCAGTAATTACGGAGGCTGGTAGCCAGCAGTCAGTAATCAGCAATTCAATTATTATAGCTAACACTTCACATATTTTAGTATTTTCGGGGCGCAATCCTAAAATTACCATGACAGACTATCGAAAGATAAATAACCTTGTAGGCTGGGTCGTGTTCCTTATCGCGACTGCTGTGTATGTGCTAACCCTGGAGCCAACTGCCAGCTTCTGGGATGCCGGTGAGTTTATCGCCTGCTCTTACAAACTGCTGGTGCCGCATCCTCCGGGAGCTCCTTTTTACCTGCTGGTAGGCCGCATGTTCTCTATGTTTGCCGGCGACCCATCGCAGGTAGCATGGTGGGTAAACCTGCTTTCTGCGCTGTGCAGCTCTTTCACGGTGCTGTTCCTGTTCTGGACCATTACAATTTTTGCTAAAAAGCTTCTGATAAAAGAAGGCGAGGAGCCTACTGCCGGCAACATCATGCTCGTAATGGGCGCTGGTGCGGTTGGAGCGCTGGCATATACCTTCTCTGACTCTGCCTGGTTCTCTGCCGTGGAGGCCGAAGTATACGCGATGTCTTCTTTCTTTACAGCCATTGTGTTCTGGGCTATGCTACGCTGGGAGGAGAAAGTAGGTGAAGCACACTCTGATAAGTGGCTTGTGCTGATTGCTTACCTGGTGGGCCTTTCGATAGGAGCGCACTTGCTGAACCTGGTAACAATCCCGGCGCTGGCCTTTATATACTACTACCGCCTGTACAAACCATCCTTAATGGGGGGCATAATTGCCTTTGCCATTAGTGCAGTTATCGTCATGATCATACTATGGGGGATCATCCCGGGTCTGCCATCGGTAGCTGGTAGCGTAGAAGTGTTATTTGTGAACTCACTGGGTATGCCGTTTGGCTCTGGTTTGTTGTTTTTTGTGCTGCTGGTTGTAGCAGCCATTGCTTATGGCATTATCTATTCTGTAAAGCATAACAAGCGTGTTTTAAACACAGCCCTGCTCAGCCTGGTGTTTGTGCTGATCGGGTATTCTTCCTATATGATCATCCCGATCCGGTCTTCTTACGAACCAACTATAGACGAGAACGACCCGGATGATATTATGAGCGTGGTGGCTTACCTGAAACGTGAGCAGTACGGCGACCGTCCGTTACTATATGGCCCGCAATACAATGCCCAGCCAATAGGTCAGGAGGAAGGTGCCATGCGCTACATCAAAGGCAAAGACAAATACATCCCGACCGGACGTAAGATAGAGCCTGTTTATGACAGCAAGGACCTCACGCTGCTGCCGCGTATTTATAGCGATGCTCCGCAGCACATAGATGACTATAAAAAATGGGTAGACCTGCGCGAAGGCCAGACGCCTACTTTCGGGCAGAACCTGAGTTACCTGTTCCGTTACCAGCTGGGCCACATGTACTGGCGCTACTTCCTATGGAATTTTGTAGGCCGCGAGAGCGATGTGCAGAATGCCGGTGTGGTATGGTTCACTAAAAATGAAGCCGGACTGCCTGACCAGGTTGCGAACAGCAAGGCGCGTAATGCTTTCCTGGCGCTGCCTCTTATCTTAGGTATAATCGGGTTAGTGTTCCAGGCCCGTAAGGATGAGCGGAATGCCTTTGTAGTAGGTTTGCTGTTTTTCTTTACAGGTATTGCCATTGCGCTGTACCTGAACCAGCCGCCTTCCGAACCACGTGAGCGCGATTATACCTTTGCCGGTTCGTACTATGCCTTTAGTATATGGATAGGGCTTGGTGTAGTAGGCGTAGCCGGGCTGCTGGGGAAAGTTCTCCGTGGCGATAGTGCCCGCGCTGCTGTAGCCACGCTGATCGGCTTGCTTATACCGGGCATTATGGCAGCTGAAGGTTGGGACGACCACGACCGTTCTCACCGTTACCAGTCTGTAGACTCTGCCCGCAACCTGCTGGACTCTGTAGCGCCTAACGGTATACTCTTTACAAATGGCGACAACGACACCTTCCCGCTTTGGTATGTGCAGGAGGTAGAAGGATACCGTACGGATGTGCGTGTTGCCGTACTCAGCTACCTGAACACCGACTGGTATGTAGAGCAGATGATGCGTCCGTCGTACAAGTCTGCGCCATGGCCGCTTACGCTTGGTATAGAAAACTACCGCCAGGGTACCAACGATTACCTGCCGTATGATGAGAAACCTCAGGTGGCAGCTGGTATCGATCTGAAGCAGTTTATAGAGCTGGTAAAGCAAAACCATCCGGCCCTGAGAGTGCAGTACGGCTCAGGCACTACCTTAACTACTTTCCCGACCAAGACCTTTGTGTTGAATGTAGACAAGGAGAAGGTAAGGCAGATGAACTTTATACCTGATGAAAAAGAAGGTCAGATTGTGGACCAGATGAAGTGGGTTATAAACAAATCGATGCTGGAGAAAAAGCACCTGGTAATGCTGGACCTGCTGGCTACCAACAACTGGGAACGCCCTGTATACTTCTCCACTACGGTTAACAGCGCTGATTTTATCGGGCTGTCAGAATATTTCCAGCTGGACGGATTAGCTTACCGGATTGTACCTGTTAAAACAACGGAAGACAAGGAACGAAGCTTCGTGAGCTCGCCAGGTTACCTGAACAAAGAGGTAATGTATGAGAACCTGATGAACAAGTTCGAGTTCCGTAACTTCGATGACCCAAGCATCTTCTACGACGAGAACTACTACCGCTTTACAGCTAATGCCCGTGATAAGTTTGGTAAACTGGCAGCAGCTTACCTGGCAGAAGGCAATAAGGAGCGTGCCAAAGCACTGGTAGACCGTTGCTTTACTGTGCTGCCACTGGAAACTGTGCCATACGACTACTACACACCGCAGTTCATTCCTATCTATGCCGGACTTGGCGAGAAAGAGAAGGCCAAGCAACTGCTTGAGGATATGGCTGGCAAAACACGGCAATCCCTGAATTATTACCTGGCCAAAGGTGCCCTGTTCGATATGGAAATACAAACCAATATGTTTGTGATGCAGCAGCTGGTATTTGCAGCCGAAGAACTTGGCATGCAGGAACGTGCTACCGAACTGGAGCAGCAGTTTATGCAGTACTTGCAGAGCATGCGCCGCTAAACAAAAAGCAACTATAAACAGTAGAAACAAG
This sequence comes from Pontibacter sp., assembly GCA_036516435.1. GTDB lineage: Bacteria > Bacteroidota > Bacteroidia > Cytophagales > Hymenobacteraceae > Pontibacter. The sequence continues at coordinate 2,948 of DATBUF010000676.1, read as the reverse complement.
CCGGACCACTAACAGTCCGGCTTGTTTTTTATATACTCAAATCACTAACCCGTATGGCTCGTAACGCGGTAATGTCTGGCCTGCTTGTGGCAGGCATCGTTTTAATGACAGCCTGCGGGCAAAGTGTGCCAACAATTCCGCAGCAGGCAGGAGCCCCGGTAAAGCAGACAGAAAGAGCTCGCGCAGAAGTTACAATGCAATACACTTACCGCGCCTCAGCAGACAGCCTGCACCTGTACTTCCTGTTCTTTGATGTAAGCCGCCTGATGGAATTGCAACGCTCCGCTACCAGTCTGACCTATGAAATAGCCGCAAACGGAAGCACCCCTGCCTTTAGAGATACCGTGGACATAATAGCCCTGCCACAGCCCGAGTCTGGAGAGGATGGTATTTATGTGCAGGTAAATATTCCGCGGGAGCAGGTAACCGACAAGGGCGTTATGCAGCTGAAACTATGGCAGAAATTTGCAGGAGAAGCCCGCATGCATTCTGTTTTTAGAGTGCCGCTCTCCTCAGCGATGCTCTCCAAGAAAGCAATGCTCCGAGTTTACAGGAACAACCTGCCACTGGTGCGCCATTTTACCACTACTTCCGATTCTCTGGTGTTAGTTAGCCCGGATACTGTTTCGGCGATGCTGGCGTATCGCTTTAAGCCGGAATTTACACCTGCGTTGCCGCCCATGTCGGTGCGGCAGGAGGCGCAGCCACGTGCTCTTAAACCACAAGACTCACTTATGGTTACCCAAGGTAAACCCTTTGTACTGGAGCAGGAGGGGCTATACTTATTATGGCCGAAGGAGGCTTATGCACGTGGTCTGTTGGCTGCACCCGGGCATTTCCCGCAGGTCACAATGGCTAAGGAAATGGTAGAGCCTCTTATTTATCTTACAACTTCTGCAGAGCGGCAGCAGCTCTACCAGGCAAAGGATGCAAAAAAAACGGTAGATGATTTCTGGTTGAGTGTAGCAGGGGAGAAGCACCTGGCCCGGGAGCTCATTCGGACCTACTATGGCCGTGTAGAACATGCTAACAGGCTTTATACCTCACACAAACCCGGCTGGACGACCGATCGTGGCATGATCTATCTTGTATATGGCCCACCCAGCGACATCAGCCGCACCAATAATAACGAAACCTGGATCTACCGGCAAACCGACAGCCAACCCTACATCAAGTTCGTTTTTACGAAAAAACAGAATAACTTTACCGAAAATCATTATGAGCTGGTACGGCGTCGTGAGTACGAAGAAAGCTGGTACAGCGCAGTTGCAAAATGGAGAGCAGGAATAACAGATATGTGAGCGGTGGCAGCTATAGCAGGCCAAGAGCTCCGAAAGAAGAAAAGTTAGAGATGATATTCGGCTCCCGCCCAATATTGGAAGCAATGCTGGCTGGTAAAACGCTGGAGAAAATATTTCTGCAACGTGGCGCCAAAAACCCAACTACTGACGAAATTTTAGCAGAAGCCAAGAGGTTTGATGTGCCGGTAGCAACTGTGCCGATCGAGAAGCTGAACAACCTGACGCGTAAAAACCACCAGGGCGCAGTAGCTTTTATTTCCCCCATCAGCTACCAGCCGCTGCACGAGATTGTAACTTCGCTGTTTGAGCAAGGCAAAAGCCCGCTGCTACTCATTCTCGACAGAATTACCGATGTGCGTAATTTCGGTTCTATTGCCCGTAACGCTGAATGTATGGGAGTAGATGCCATTGTAATCCCGAGCCGTGGCGGAGCACAGATAAATGCCGATGCCATGAAAACATCGGCAGGTGCACTTAACCTGGTACCCGTTTGCCGCGAGCCAAACCTGAAGGAGACAATAGATTATCTGAAAGATTACGGTGTGCAGATTGTAGCCTGCACCGAAAAAACTGACACTAACCTGACAGCCGGCACTGTGGACATGGTTGGCCCTACGGCTATTCTGATGGGCAGTGAAGAAGACGGAATCTCTCCGGAGTACCTTAAACGCGCCGATGCTAAACTGCGAATTCCGCTACTTGGCCAGATTGGTTCTCTAAACGTGTCAGTTGCTACGGGTATTATACTTTATGAGGCCATGAGCCAGCGCTTGCGCGAGAGTGGCTACTCCAACCAGCATACACTTGAACCAAGGTAATTTATTCTGATCCTTTAACTACTTCTCTTCCGCATCAGGAGAGGAGGCCAGTGATGTTTGAGACTATAGTTCCATAGTTGTAATACTATAGGTATAGTGCCTGTGCTGTTTCGGATATCTATGTCCGAAACCCCTCTGCTGCGGACTTCCTGGTCCACGTTGCTCAGGCCGCTGCTATAGTTCTATAGTTCCAGCCTCTTTACCGTGTTCAGCTGCAGTTTGGCCCTCCGGCCCAGTTGAGTTACAAACTCAACATCATAGTTAGACACGGGTTACAAACCCACGCCAGCAATAAACTTCAGCCATTGCTATAGTTGCAAGCCATCGTGCTATAGTTACAGACCACGGACGGACAGGTCGCGACCTGTCCCTACGGATCTACAACCACGAGAAAAGCTCGAAGCTTATAGTTTCAGATTATAGTTTAGCCATTCCCAAGAAGTGATGTTTGCAGTCTTTGGGTTGAGCGCCTTTGACTTATTGCGGTGCCGCAGGCAATCCGACGCAGGAGGATAGCAAGAAGGCAGCAGCGCGATGCCCAAAGACGAGGCCGCTCGGCCCGAGAGAGCCCAGCTACCTATAAAACAAAGGGTGAGTAAAGCTCCCAGGATGCAGCAGTCGCTATGAAACTACAGCCGTGTGGCAAGCTGCAATAATAGCCAACTATAAAACTATAACCCATCACCTCTCTCCCCTTACTTCCCTCTTTTTCTAAACAAAAAAGCAACCCCCATCGCAACTATACTGCCTGCAAAACCCAGGGCAATATCTTTCTGTGCATCCCAGATGTCACCCTGCATGCCCAGGAAAACCATGGCTTGCTCTGTGC
>DATBUF010000675.1:0-7711 GCA_036516435.1 Pontibacter sp. | reverse complement strand
CTGCCGGCTACGAACCGCAGTCGGTGAAGCAGGAGCTGCGACAGAACCTTATTAGAAAACTGCAGGAGAAGGAGGAGGTGTTCCCCGGCATCTGGGGCTACGAAGAAACCGTGATACCGGACATGCAACGGGCCATCCTCTCGATGCACCACATTAACCTGCTGGGTTTGCGCGGGCAGGCCAAAACCCGTATTGCCCGCCAGATGGTAGACCTGCTGGACGAGTACATTCCTGTAGTGCAAGGCTCTGAACTGAACGACGACCCACTACAGCCACTCTCGCGCTACGCCAAAGACCTGGTGCACGAGCACGGCGACGATACTCCCATTGCCTGGCTGCACCGCGATGAGCGCTACACCGAGAAACTGGCCACGCCCGATGTTTCGGTAGCTGACCTGATTGGCGATGCCGACCCCATAAAAGCTGCCACCCTGAAGCTGCCGTATTCGGATGAGCGGGTGATCCACTTCGGGTTAATACCACGTTCGCACCGCGGTATTTTCGTGATAAATGAATTGCCTGACTTACAGGCCCGCATCCAGGTGGCACTGTTCAATATTCTGCAGGAAGGCGACATCCAGATTCGCGGGTTTAAGGTGCGTATGCCACTCGATATCCAGTTTGTGTTCACGGCCAACCCCGAAGACTATACCAACCGTGGTTCCATCGTTACCCCGCTAAAGGACCGCATAGATTCCCAGATTATCACACACTACCCTAAAACGATAGAAGTAGGAAAGAAAATAACGCAGCAGGAGGCGCACGTAAAAGAAGAACAGAACCAGCTGGTGCAGACCAACGACATTATCGGCGACCTGATAGAACAGGTGGCGTTTGAGGCGCGGGAAAGTGAATACGTGGACCCTAAAAGTGGTGTATCGGCCCGTTTGACCATATCGGCTTATGAGAACCTGCTGAGTGCTGCCGAGCGCCGGGCTCTGCTGAATGGAGAAACCAAAACCTATGTGCGCGTGGCAGATTTCCTGAACACCATTCCGTCGGTAACCGGAAAAGTGGAGCTGGTGTATGAAGGCGAGCAGGAGGGGGCAGGCCACGTGGCGCAGGTGCTCATGGGCAAAGCCATCCGTACACAGTTCCTGAAGTACTTCCCCGACCCGGACAAGGTAAAAAAGAGCAAGCAAGCTAATCCTTACAAAACTATAACCGATTGGTTTGGAGACGGCAACACGGTAGACATCCTGAACGATGCCTCCGGTGCAAACTATAAGAAAGCGCTAAAAGCAGTACCTGGCCTGGAAGAGCTGGTGGAGAAGCAGCAGCCGGCAGCGAAAGGCGACGAGAAACTGTTTATGATGGAGTTTGCCCTGCATGGCATGGCTGAGCATAGCCAGTTGAGCAAGAGCAGGCTCAGCTCCGGCCTCCAGTTTAAAGACCTGCTGAGTGGTATGTTTACAATGCCGAAGTTCGGGGAGGAAGAGGAGGATGATCAGTATTAGCGAAACTATAGTTTGCTCAGAATGATAACTATAGCGGCAGGAGGTAAAAGTCCTGCCGCTATAGTTTAAAGCAACTGCCCGTGGGCCAGCAGCCAGTCGAAGATGAGCTTGTCTACTGGTGAAACATTTGGCCTGTCGGCATAGGTGAGCCAGGTTACTCCCTTTATCTCGGCCGCTGCCTGTAGGATGCCTGTATAGTTGGCGGTATAGCACTGCATCTTTACCAGAATACCTTCGGCATGACCATGTGCCTGCGCCTCGAATGTGCCAAAGTACCGGAGTGTTTCCGGGATCAGGTCAACAGTCAGCTCTTCTTTAATTTCCCGGATCAGGGTCTGGGCATCCGTTTCTCCTGGTTCGCGTTTGCCGCCGGGCAAGTAGTAGGCATCTTTCCCGTAGCTGCGTGTGCTCAGGATACGCTTGTCCTGCAATTCAATCCAGGCCAGTTTATCGATAATTTTCATGTACAAGGGACTTATTTCCGGGTTGCCATCACTGAGAATACGAGCGGCAGCTTGCCCTCCTGCAACTTAAACCTGTTGCCATGCTGCTCCATGTTCCGGAAAATATTATAGGGCGAGTAGTCGTACTCCCTGAAGTCGGTTAAGGTCAGGTCCTGCCGGAGCAAAGAGCTTATTACGTCACTCAGCGGGTGGTTCCAGGTGTAAGAGTCGTGGGAGAGGGGAGCGTCCTTTTCAGCATAAGTGCCTTCTTCCGTTTCTATGATGGTGCCGGTGTTGAAGTAGGAGTAGCAGATCTTTTCCTGCTGGTTGTCATACATCCAGATAAAAGGGTGAAACTCTACCAGCAAAAACATGCCGCCCGGCTTTAAGAACCTGCTAACTATAGTTGCGAAAGCGTTCAGGTCCGGGCGCCACCCGATTACGCCATAGGAGCAGAAAACGATGTCAAATTCTTCGGTAAGGTGCTTGTCCAGTTCCAGCACATTGCAGCAGATAAAGCGGGCATCCAGGTTCAGTTCAGTGGCTAATTCCCTGGCCTTGGTAATGGCTGCATCTGACAGATCTACGCCTGTAACTACAGCCCCCATACGTGCCAGCGAGAGCGTATCCTGCCCGAAATGGCATTGCAGGTGCAACAGCTTTTTGCCCCGTACATCGCCAAGCAGCGCCAGTTCTATTTCGTTAAGCGAGTTGCGCCCCGCCTTAAACGTATCTATAGCATAGAATGCTGAATTTACATGAACGCCTGTTCTGGCATCCCAAAGGGCTTTGTTTTTCTGGATATACTCTGGCTGCATAAATTATAGTTTACGAGGTTATACGTTGGCACGCCCTGTTATTCAACAGAACAATAGGGCTTGTAAACAGGGATTCAGGTAATTCTGTAGCAAGAAAAAGGCCGGATCAGCGCTATACTTCTGCCTCTTCCGGAACAGGGTGCAACTGGCCTTCGGTACGGGCAATCATGGTGGCTACGGTGGCATCGCCGGTAACATTTACGGTGGTGCGGCACATATCCAGCAGGCGGTCCGGAGCAAGTATAAGGGCGATACCTTCGACAGGAATACCAGCCTGTTGCAGCACAATTACGAGCATTACCGTGCCGGCACCCGGCACAGCAGCCGCACCAATAGAGGCCAGTGTAGCTGTGAGCACAATGCCTAGTTGTGTCATTAAGTCGAGGTGCATGCCATAGGCCTGGGCGATAAACACGGCCGCTACGGCCTGGTACAGGCTGGTGCCATCCATGTTTATAGTTGCGCCCAGCGGCAGTACAAAGCTGGTGATCTCGCGGTTTATGCCTAAGTTGTGCTCGCAGCGCTCCATCGTTACGGGCAACGTAGCCGCACTCGATGAAGTAGAAAAAGCCAGCATCTGGGCCGGAAACATCCCCTTAAAGAACCTCTTGTACCTTGTTTTGCCCACCAATGTAACCAGCAGCGGATAAACCACAAACATCATAATAGCTAGCCCCAACACTACCACAATGCAGTAGTAGCCCAGCACCAGCAGCAACTCCACCGCCGACCCAGGGTCGTCGCCGGCAAACTCTACCACCAGGCCTGCCAGCAGCGCAAACACGCCGTAAGGTGCCGTTTTCATGATGATGTCCACCACTTTCAGGATCACAAGGTTCACACCTTCAAAAAAGTCGTTTACAGGCTGGGCTTTATCGGGAGGGATGAGAATGAGAGCCACGCCAAAGAGCAGTGCAAAAAAGATGACCTGCAGCATTTTACCGTTGTCTGTCATGGCATCAAAAATATTGCCTGGCACAATGTCTATGAGGGGTTGCAGCGGTCCCTGCTGTTTTACTTCTTCGGCGCTGGCCGAGCGTTCGGTGGTGGCGCTGGCAAACTGCTCTTTAAATTCTTCGCGCTTCTCCTGCGAAAAGGCCCTGCCCGGCGCAAAAATATTTACCAGCACCAGGCCCAGCGACACTGCCAGTACAGTAGTAGCCAGGTAAATGCCAATGGTTTTAGAGCCGATGCGGGAAAGGCGGCTGATATCGCTAAGGCTGGAAACACCCGTAATAAGCGACACCAGCACCAGTGGTACAGCGATCAGCTTCAGCAGGTTGATGAAGATGGTACCAAAAGGCTTTATCCAGTCGAGGGTGAAGGAAACAAGGCCGGAACTGCTGGCAAACATGCCCCAAAGTACCCCAAGGGCCATGGCGATCAGGATTTGCCAGTGTAGTGCAAGTTTTTTCATACGCAATAGTTAGGAGGGGAGCAGGCTATACAGCAGGCTCAGTCTCTGTTTTAAGGGTATTTACGATAGTAATACTGCAGCGGGGCACCACATATAGAAGGGCAGAGAAACAGAACCAATCTGCCAGGCACCGGAACGCATACAGGTAAAGTTATCAATAATTACGCAGGATGCCGCCCTGATTTTGGTAGAGGCTAACTATAGTTGTTCAGGAGCAGCCTGGGGAGGGGTATTTTCGTTCTGCATCGGAGTGGGGCTTTATTCGTACGTATGGCTTTATGGGTGTTTTTACGCAATGTGTATGGTACTTCCACTTTGGCTGGAAGCAGGCCTCTGGGGCTTGCTGGCTGGCTCGGCGCTCCTGATCGGAGCCGCAATCGGTTATTTCGTGCCCATCCGGCAACAGTTGGTGGCGGGTATTATGGCGTTTGGCAGTGGCGTGCTGATCTCGGCCTTATCTTTTGACCTGATGGGCGAAGCCTATGCGCAGGGGGGCTTTGCAGCAACATCAGCAGGCTTTTTAGGTGGAGCTGTAATTTACACGTTTGCTAACTGGCTGTTGTCGCGCAAGGGGGCCAGGCACCGCAAACGTTCCGGGCAGCAGCAGCCCTCCGAAGCAGAAGACAGTGGCAGTGGCCTTGCCCTGGCTATCGGAGCCCTGATTGACGGGATACCGGAGTCGGTGGTGATCGGGGTAACCATGCTCTCAGGTGGTGCGGTGAGTATGGTGGCGGTGGCTGCTATTTTCCTGTCTAACCTGCCGGAGGGGCTCTCCAGTTCAGCTGGCATGAAAAAGGCAGGACGTTCTAAAACCTATGTTTTCGGGGTGTGGCTTAGCATCGCGCTTATTTCGGGGGTAGCTTCGTGGGCAGGTTATGCTCTGCTGGGTGGCGTACCGACCGAGCTGATTGCAGCTATTACAGCCCTGGCGGCAGGAGCCATACTGGCCATGCTCTCCGATACTATGATTCCGGAGGCCTTTGAGCGGGCGCACAATTTTACCGGCCTGATCACCGTAATCGGTTTTTTGCTGGCTTTTGTGCTGAGCAAACTGGCGGAAGGGGGGTAAAGAAAAAGCCGCTCTTTTAAAAGAGCGGCTTTGGAGTGTTGCTATAGTTTCGTGCTTACGCCTCGTTTACTACAATCTTCTCAATTTTATCGTTGGCGCGGATCTGGTCGATTACGTCCAGGCCTTCTACCACTTTACCAAAGCAGGTGTGGTTACGGTCTAGGTGCGCTGTGTTTTTGCGGCTGTGGCAGATAAAGAACTGAGACCCGCCTGTGTTGCGACCGGCATGCGCCATGCTCAGCACGCCACGGTCGTGGTACTGGTTCTCGCCTGTAAGCTCGCAATCAATTTTGTAGCCCGGTCCGCCGGTACCCGCAATGCCTTTGGCACCTTCGCGCGAGTTAGGGCAGCCACCCTGAATTACGAAATCAGGAATAACACGGTGGAAGGTAAGGCCATCGTAAAAACCATCTTTCGCCAGCTTTATAAAGTTATCTACTGTTTTAGGAGCATCTTTCTCATAGAACTCTACTTTCATAACACCTTTGCCGGTGTGGATTTCTGCAGTTTTCATTCGTTTTGCTTTTAAATGGTAAAACTTATCGGAATAACAAAAGTAGGTATTTTATAGTTTAAGAAGGGTATCAGGCAGCAATAAACGCTGCAACTGGTAACCTGAACGCGCTCTTACCTATAAATATCTATGAAAACGAACAAAATAACAGTTTACGTACTGGGCCTGTTGTTGAGTGCTGCCACGCTGGCGGGCTGTAATAACGATAAATACCAGAAGAACGAAATGCAGGAGCAACGCTCTGAGCCCGCTTTAGGGTCGCAGCAGGATGCAAGGCAAACAAACCCGACCACGCCGGGCAAGCAAACCGGGGAAGGTAGCAAACACCTGGAGCCCGATGTAGGCGGTAACCAGATGCTGCCCTCCCAAACTATTCCTGAAAACGCGCAGGTCAACCCCGACCTGGATACCTTTATATCTGTTGTAAAGCAGGCGGGACTGCTGAATACCCTCAATGGCACCGGGCCTTATACTGTCTTTGCCCCATCCAACGAGGCCTTTAAAGCGCTGCCCAGCGGCACGCTGGAGGATCTGATGAAACCGGAAAACAAGCAGCAGTTTACAGCATTCCTGAATAACCACATAGTGGCTGGTAAGCTGGATGCGGCCTCGCTGCAAGATGGCTCTAAAATTAAAACACTGGGGAACCTGCAGCTTGATGTTGCGCGGCAGCAGGATAAGGTAACTATAAACGGGGCAAAAGTAACTACTCCGGATGTGGTCAGCAGCAACGGCGTAATGCATATCATTGATAAAGTACTGGCTCCGGCACAGCAGTAATACATCTGCCTATAAAACCAGCAGGCCCTGTCTCGGTTCAGAAACAGGGCCTGCTGATTTTATAGTTGAGTGGCCCGCGCTACTTTCGGTTGTCGTCGCCCATGAGCATGCTCAGGTAACTTTCGTAACGGGTCAGGGAAATCTCGCTGTGGCGCACGGCCTCTACTACCGCACAGCCGGGTTCGTTAAAATGAGTGCAGTTGTTGAAGCGGCACTGGTTCATCCGCTCGCGCATTTCCGGGAAAAAGTGACCCAGTTCGTTCTTCGGGATGTCTACAATGCCCAATTCTTTTATGCCCGGGGTATCAATTATAAACGTGTCCTCGTCTACTTCAAACATTTCGGCAAACGTGGTAGTATGCACGCCCTTGTCAGAGAAGTCCGAGATTTCTGACGTTTTCAGTTCCAGGTCCGGCACAAGCAAGTTAATGAGCGTGGATTTGCCTACGCCGGAGTGACCGGAAAGCAGCGTGGTTTTGTGGAGCAGCAGCTTGTTTATTTCATCCAGCCCCTCGTTGTCCTTTGCCGATACCGCGATACTGCTGTAGCCGATCTGTGCATACATGTGGCTGATCTGGCGCTGGTAGTCGCGCATTTCATCATCGTGCAGGTCGGTTTTGTTGAAGACAAGTATCGTCGGGATATCGTAGGCCTCGGCAGTAACTAAAAAACGATCTATAAAACCAAACGAAGTACGAGGCGAAACCAGGGTAACGATAAGCAGGGCCTGGTCCAGGTTGGCAGCTATAATGTGCGAGTAGGCTGTTTTGTGCGTGCTCTGGCGGATGATGTAGTTTTCGCGGGTTTCTATTTTATGGATCACGGCGGTGTCTTCGCCGGTGGTTTCCACGTCAAACTCCACACGGTCACCAACGGCCAGCGGGTTGCTAACTTTTAAGCCTTTTATCTTAAACTTACCACGTAAACGGGCACGGTGCAGCTTGCCTTCCGCATCCCGAACCAAATACCACGATCCCGTCGATTTAACTACAACTCCTTTCATCTTATCTTTTTAACAGGCGCTGTATGTCGGCCATAATTTGTGTGGTGGCACCTGCCTGCTCTTGTACGTATTGTTTTTCGGTGTCGGTTATAGATTGTCTCTTGCCGGGTGTGGTATGTACCTTCTCAAAAGCAGCCAGCAGCTCCTCAGCACTATTCACCGGAAAGGCACAACCCAGCTTCACCAGGTCCACCGCTTCCTGAAACTTGC
>DATBUF010000674.1:0-4698 GCA_036516435.1 Pontibacter sp. | reverse complement strand
ACCGATCTGCTTTTCGCCGGCATAAGTCTCGCCTGTAGCTGGCAACGGATCCATATCGCCGGTTATCATTACCAGTGTGCTCTCATATTTATGAAAGTTACTGATTAACTCGCCAACGGCTACAGTAGTGGGGATTACCGGCAGGCCGGCAGCTTTTTTCTCAATACTTTCAGGCTTCAAGCCAACAATGTGCAGTACGCCCTCTTTGCGGGTTAATCTTGTGCCTCTTACATCAAATAGCACAGAGTCGCCCACAGCATAATTGGCAGCAGCCTGCTCACCTAAATCCAGGATAATGCCTCTTCTCATGCCTCTCCAGGAGTCCTGAATGGCTACATAGCCGGCTGGCCAGTTGTTACCACTCGGGTTAGAAACTACAACTCCTCCAACCTGGTTCGCTCCAAATAATGGACCGGGCCCAAGATCCAGGTCTTTTTCATGGAATGCATCGCGTACTACGTAGATAGATGCCAACGGATTAACCTTACCTTCCGACGGATTAGGATCTTCTTCCATGCACGAGGTAAATCCTAGAACAGTTAAGCAGATGGCCAGAAATGATAAATACCTATTCTTCATGACGTATGTCTTATTTCTTAATTTTTAGATTTCTGCTGTTAATTTACGTCCCACCAAACTTTGGTATTAATGTCGTCAGCCCCCATAGCTGCTACTGCTGCACTATAGTTAGTGCCGTTTAACGACTGTACTGCTACCGGGTAGCGTAAGCGCGAAGGCATAACACCGCCGTTCTGCAGGCCCGGGCCTTTTGGCAACACTGGGTGACCGGTTCTGCGGTATTCAAACCACTGCTGGAAATCCGTAAAAAAGAAAGTAAAATACTTCTGCAGCATAATTTTCTCGAGCTTATCCTCAAAGCCTGCAGCAGCGTTCCAGGCTACAGCTTCTTTAGACAGATGGCCTGCTGGTACTTCAAGATCCCACATAGTAATTGCTGCCTGCACCCCTCTGTCGTCGTATATTTTAGGGTCAGAGTTGATATACCCTCTCAGGGCTGCCTCAGAGAGAATAAACTGCACTTCGGCATAGTTGAGGATATTACCCAACAGTGGCTCGTTTTTCAGACCAAGATGGTAAGTAGACTGTCGTTCTGGTATGTTTCCAGGGGCATAACCGCTAGGAATACCGCTGTAAACAGACCCAAACAAGGTAGCCCATTTCGTCAGACGCGGGTCCCCCATATCATTCAGGCTATTCACAAAGAAATCAGATAAGCCATGCGATCCGTTAAAGTCGTAATCGCGCATGTTAGTGAAAGCAGAAGTAAGTGGCTTTGTGGTAGTAAAACGCAGGATAGCAGACTCTGCATTGCTGGTAAAGATCGGGTAGAATGTAGCATTTGTTTCTACGATCTCTTTTATCTTACCGGCTGCATTTACTTCCGGTCTGCCGGATGTACGCATTAGCAGGCGCAGATACAAAGAGTTTCCAAACTTTCTCCATTGTGCCAGGTCACCTTTATATAAAGGGTCTAATGCCTTTTCATCTTCAGGCAGGCTTTCTTTTGCAGTTTCAGCAGCAGCCAAAAGAGCGTTGGCTTCTTCAAGTTTAGCAAACAGGTCTTTGTAAATTACTTCCTGACGATCAAACTTAGGCTGCAGTTTACCTTCGCGGCCCTTGTTTGCCTCTGAGTAAGGTACATCACCAAACGTATCTGTTATCAGTGAGCTTACCCACACATCCAGGATCAGGCCAATACCCATATAGCCTTTCTGCTGAGTTAGAAGCGCATTGTTGTAGATGTCCAGAAAGTTGGTGCGTTGCAGGTACCAGTTGTTCCACATGTAATCTGACTCTGAAGGTCGGATAACGTAACGGTGGATTTCATCGGTATCTATAGTGGTTACGTGCACCTGCATCAGCTCATTAGTGAGACGCAGTGCGCGGTTATTGTTACGAGTTACTACATCGTGCAACGCAGGAGCCAGCAGCGATGCCGGCGTTGTATAGCGTGCCGCATTCGGGTTAGTATTCAGTTCCTCAAAATCCTTGGTGCAGGAAGTAGTGGCGAGGCAGGAGACTGCCAGCGCCGTGAGGGTAAATAATTTTATCTTTCTCATGATGAATCTTTCCTAAAAATTAGATGCCTATGCTCAGGTTCAGGCCAAATGATCTGGTTGGCGGGAACTGGCCCACTTCAAAGCCACCTACTATATCACCGCCGCTCAGCGTGCCAACTTCCGGATCAAACGCCGGCCATTCCGTGATCATGAACAGGTCGCGTCCAAACACTCCTACACTTGCACGCTGTAACTTCAGTTTCTGAAGCACGGCTGTTGGTACAGTATAGTCTAAGCGTACTTCACGTAGCTTAATGTAATCGGTGCTGAAGGTATTGGCTTCCACGTTGTCACGAGTGAAGTGACGCTTGTAATAGGTTTCCATATTGGTGACAAGTACATCATTTGGCCGGTAAGTGCCGTCTGCGCTCTTTATCACACCTTCACCTACTATACCATTGTAGCGACCTGGCAGTGTTTTCTTCAGCTTACCTTCTTCCATCAACACAGCATGTGTCAGGGAGTAAGCTACCCCACCAAACTGACCGTCGAACAATACATTCAAGCCAAAGTTCTTGTACTTCAAGTTTGCACCAATGCTACCTCTCCAGTCTGGCATCACCTTGCCAAGGTATTTCACCTCGTTGCCCAGAATCGGTAATCCGCTCTCGTCATAAACGATTTGTCCATCGGGAGCACGCTCGTAGCCAAGTCCATATAAAGCACCCATCGGTCCACCTACACGGGCCTCCATGGTGCCGCGCGAGCCGGGGCCAACTGACATAATATAATTTGAAAGGCTGTCTGTCAGCTCCAGTACCTTGTTTCTGTTAGCAGTATAGGTACCGAATAACTCTACGTTCAAGCCATTTTTATTTTCCAGCAGTTTAGCATTGGCCTGTACCTCAATACCTTTGTTCTCTACCTCTCCAGCATTTAACCAGGCAGAACTGAAACCGGTTGCACGGTCAGTAGGTGCACTTAGGATTTGATCGTAGGTATTGCTCTTGTAAAGGGACAAGTCAAATCCCAGTCTATTCTGGAACAAACGCAGGTCTACTCCTACTTCCTTACTGATAGTAGTAAGTGGCTGCAGATCAGGATTAGGCAGTGAGTTCGGGTTCGTTAAGCCTGATGCAAAACCATCAGCTGGGTCGTAGGTAAATACGGTCAGGTATGGTGTTGTGCCTCCACTACCAACTTTAGACCAGGAACCTCTTACCTTCAGGAAAGAAATGTAGCTCGGCATCTGTGTCATGTCAGAGATCACACCGCTCAGGTTTACAGATGGGTAGAAAAACGGATCAACCTTTGGTTTGAGCGGGCTTGCCAGCGTACTTGTCCAGTCCTGGCGACCTGTTAGATCCAGGAAAATCACGTTATCGTAGCTGAACTCTGCAAGGGCGTAAACGCTGTTCACATCAAAACCAGTACGTATTGGGGATGCTACCGGCACCTCTCTGCTATTCGTGAAGCTGTACTCGCCTGGCACACGCAACTTATCAGCTCTCAGGTCGTTAAGGGAATAGCGGTTCGACATGGCGCTACCTCCAAATGAGATACCGCCGTGGATCTTCTCCGATATCTCCCGGTTGTAACGCAGCATAAAGTCGTTAGTCATTTCGCTCCTGAAAATATTCTGTGTACGGTACATACCAAACGGGAACTTCTGGGTATCAAACGGGCGACGCTGCGAGCGGGCCTCATGCTGGAACTCCAATGAAGAGCGCACCATCAGGCTCAGGTCCTTGGTGAAGTTGTAAGTAGCTGAAACGTTACCTACTATACCATCTTTGTCAGAGCTATTCAGCATTTCGTATGCTTGCAGATACGGGTTATCCAGGATGCTGCTGAATGGTGTGTTCTGCTCTATCCCCTCTCTGCCTGGCAGCCAGTAAGGCTTAAACCAATCCAGGTTCAGGTTCGGGGAAAGCCCCCGGATAAAGTACATAATGGTATGATTGTTGTACCCTGTAGATGGCAGGTTATCGCTGGTGTTGCTGGTATAGTTTACTTTAGAGGCAAACTGCAGCTTATCGGTTGCTTTGTGGTTCAGGGACAGGGCTACCGTGTTACGCATATAGCCTGTATTCGGTACGATCCATGTATTTTTCAGGTTCGTATACGATAAGCGGGCCGATGTTTTATCTGTTCCTCCTTCGATGCTTACACTGTTCGTGAATGTCTTGGCAGCCTCAAAAAAGTCCTTACGGTTGTTTTTGTAGGGTACCCACGGCGTGCGGGTGGCACCGGTTGTTCCGGTTACCGGATCGTACTGGTAATAGCTTTGCCCATTAAAGCGCGGCCCCCAGGCAGAGCTGGTACTCTTGGTGCTCTTACCATCTTCAGTATTCTCGTAAGAATAGTACAGATCCTGACCACCAAGTCCCTGGCCATATTCGTACTGGTAATCAGGCCAGCGCGACACAGTACTTACAGTGGTATTAGAGTTAATAGATACACCAATACCTTTCTTTTTGGAAGTACCGGATTTGGTGGTAATAATGATCGCACCGTTGGCCCCTCTGGAACCGTAGAGCGCTGCTGCTCCTGCGCCTTTCGGCACCGATACGCTTTCAATATCTTCGGGGTTAATATCGTTGAGTGGGTTACCAAAGTCAATCGCATTGTCCGCTGACAGGTAGGCGCCGCTTCCACTTCCGGTGCGCCTTGTGCT
>DATBUF010000673.1:0-2726 GCA_036516435.1 Pontibacter sp. | reverse complement strand
CAACTATAGTTTACGGGCAGGTACCGTTCCGCAACGGCCTGCTCCGGACCATCACCTATAGCCCTGAAAAAGCGGGAAAGCATCCGGCTATACTCTTCATTCCGGGGTTCCCGTGCCGCTCCATCGACGATTACAGCACCTCAGCCTACAACCAGCTTATCCGGGGGTGGAGTGATTTAGGTTATGTGGTGATGATGGTGGAAAAGCCCGGCCTCGGCGATAACCTGAATACGCCTGATTGCATGGAGATAGACCTGACCACCGAAATAGAAGCGTTTGAACAAGGCCTGTTAAAGTTGAAGCAGTTGCCCCAGGTTGATGCGGAAAATATCTTTCTTTTCGGGCACTCCATGGGCGGTATCATTGCCCCGATGCTCAGCCAGAAGCACACGTTTAAAGGCCTGATGGTTTACGGCAGTCCCTACCGCCCCTGGTTTGAGTTTGCCACAGAGATGTTCCGGTTCCAGGGACCTGTGCTAGGAGCTGATTATGTAGCGCACGAAGCTACCATGCGGGACCTGCACCACGTGATGTACCGCTTCTTTGTACTACGCCAGCATCCCGACACCATTGCAGCGGCTAACCCGGCCTATAAAAAGATCTTACAGGAAGATTTCCAGCATCAGGGCGGCGACCAGTTCTGGTCCAGAGATTACCGCTACTGGCAGCAAATTGATGAGCTGAACCTCACCAAGGCATGGGCCGAAACCGAAGAGCACGTGCTTTCCATCTGGGGGGAGTACGATTTCGAGATCGTGAACGCAGAAGACCACAAGCGCATTGTGGATGTTGTAAACCATTATCACCCGGGCCATGCCACCTTTTTAACGATGCCTGAAACCAACCACTCCCTGATTAAAGTGGAAGGTATGGCCGAAGGCGTTGCCCAGATGAACAAACGCGACCTGGACTATAACAAGAAGAACTTCAATACAGACCTGATTACCCAAACAGACGCCTGGATGAAGCGCGTGATGAAACAGAACCAATAATAACTACACTCACAATAAAACTATGAAAAAGTATTTTTTAGCTTTTCTAGCACTGCTACTGTACTGCACCAGCTTACCTGCCTCTGCACAGACTCCGGCACAAACAGCCCGGCTCAAAAAGCAGCTACAGGCCCGGCTCGACTCGCTTCAGAAAGCCAATGGTTTTCCGGGGGCAACCTTTAGCGTGGTGCTGCCCTCCGGCGAGCAGATCACGTTAGCCACCGGCCTTGCAGACTCCGCCACCCGCAAACCCATGCGCCCTGACAGCAGAATGTTCTCTGGCAGCAATGGTAAAACGCTGTTTGTAGCGGCCGCCTCGGTATTAGCCCAGCAGGGCACCTTTAGCCTGGACGATAAAATCGGAAAGTACATCGGGCAGGAATCCTGGTTCAGCAGAATCCCGAACGCACAGGCTATTACCCTCCGCATGCTCCTGAACCATACCTCAGGCATTATGGAGTACTATGAGCTGGGCGATTTTATGCAACGTGTAAAGGCTGACCCTACACGTACCTGGGCACCTACAGAAATGCTGGCCTACGTTTTTGACCACGAACCTTTGTTTGAGGCAGGCACCAGCTTTGGCTACGCAGACACCAACTACATTCTGTTCGGCTACATCATCTAAAAGATCACCGGCCGTAAAATGTATGACCTGGCGCAGCAGTACGTGCTGCAACCCTACCGCCTGAACGCAACAGAGCCATCCCTGAAATTGAAGTACAACAACCTTGCCGTTGGCTATGCCCGTAAAAATAGCCCTTTTCCGGTAGATGGTGCTTTCGTGAAAAACGGTAAGCTGGCTTTTAACCCGCAATTTGAATGGACCGGCGGAGGCTTTGTATCCAATGCAGCAGACCTTGCTTTCTGGGCAAAATCGTACTACCACTTCTTGAATGCTGCTGCCAGCGACAAGGTGCAGTTGCGACAGGGCGTAGCAGCCAACACCGGCAAAGACCACCAGTATGGATTGGGCATGCAGATAAGGCCGGGCGGTGCTGCCGGCACAGGCTACGGACACAGCGGCTGGTTTCCGGGGTACATCACCGATGCCGAGTACTTTCCGGATTTAAACCTGGCACTGGCCATGCAGTTCAACACCGACGATCCCCAGTTACTCAAGCGCTCTACCCACGCCTACCTGCTGGACATGGCAAAGATCATTTCAGCTACCTACCTGCCCAAATCCTAAGGCGCAGGTGTAACCTGATCAACAAATACTTACAGAGAAAAAAGCACCGGTATCTCCAACTATAGAGATGCCGGTGCATTGCTCATTCCCAAACTACTACAACTATGCGATTAAGACTGCTTGCCGCAGGCCTGTGCTGCCTGTTTGCCACCAATGCTCTTGCCCAGCTCAAAGGCACCCTGAAAGATGAAAGCGGCAGCGCATTGCCCTATGCCAATGTAACCCTGCTGCATCTCCCCGACTCTGCCGGCCTTACCGGTGCCATGTCTGCCGACGATGGTTCCTTTACAATACCTGCGCCTGCACCGGGGAAGTATATCCTGCGGGTAAGTATGATCGGGTACATCCCCCATTACACTTCAGCGTTCCAGGTAAGTGGCACCGCCTTCAGCAAAGATTTCGGTGCGCTGGTGCTGCGGGCAAATGCTCATGCGTTGAGCGAAGTCTCTGTAAAAGCCCTCCGCCCGGCCATAACTATGGAAGCAGATAAACTGGTGATGAGCGTGGAAGGAACAACTATAGCTTCCGGAAGTACAGCCTAC
>DATBUF010000672.1:0-2891 GCA_036516435.1 Pontibacter sp. | reverse complement strand
TACTCGCTCAGGTTTACTGTTTTATCAGTTGGGTTGTAGTGGTCTGTTAACCTGCCGGCTACGGAAATTACACGCACATCGGTAATGCCGTTATCGGCCAGCATCTGTTCGGCTACTTCGCGGCCGCTCATGCCGGAGCTAAGCGGTATCTGCGAGTATTGCTGAAATTTACTTTTCAATCGCCAACTCACAAGCCAGCTTGCGAGCATCATGGCGATCATTATTATCCAGATCATGGTTATCTATTTTCGTTTAGTTGGTTTTCTATCTTTTTTACGATGTTGGTAGTAGAATAACCGGTAACAAGCGGAACTGTTTTTACCTGCCCGCCGGCTGCCTGCACCACATCATGCCCTACAATCTGCTCTATACTATAGTCATCGCCTTTTACCAGCACGTCCGGTTTTACAGCTTTTATCAGTTCCAGAGGAGTATCGCTATCGAAGAGCACTACAGCATCCACAAACAAAAGAGATGCCATGATGCGCGCACGTGACATTTCGTCCTGAAGCGGACGGTTAGGACCTTTTATACTGCTAATAGAGCGGTCTGTATTCAGCCCAAGCACCAGTTTATCGCCAAGTTGTCGTGCTTTTTCAAGGTAATCCACATGGCCCAGGTGCAGCAGATCAAAGCAGCCGTTGGTAAAAACGATTTGCAGCCCCTGCGCGCGCCAGGTTTGTACCTGCTCTAAAAGTTGTGGTAAGGTATAGATCTTATCGGTTGAATTCATGGTTCACTATAGTTTCAGGTTCGGTAGTTGCTGCCATAGCTGGCCTGTGCAATATACCTGCTATAAAACTAAGCACTCCCATTAAAACTACCAAAAGCGTTTGAGAAGTATGCGCCAGCAGGGCATAAGCCATTCCAGCTTCTTTAGGCACTCCGTAGAGCAGCAACGTAGCCTGCACCAGTAAATGATATACACCTATACCACCCTGCACCGGTGCCGCCATCCCCAGGCTGCCTATTACCAGCACTGATAGCGCCGCGCCATAACTCAGGTTGCTGGTACCCGGCAGCGCATAAAAAACGACCAGACTCGAGCCATAGTACATGCCCCACACAAAAAAAGTGTGCCCCCAGAAAGCAGTCTGGTTACGCAGCTTTGTAATACTGAACACCCCCTGCAGCATGCCTCGCACAAACAGCTCTGCTTTGGAGAAATAGCTGTTCCTGCGCAGCCGTTCGAGGTAGCGGAAACCAACCACCAGAGCAACTATAGCAGACAGCAGCATGATACCGGCCAGCCAGTAGAGCGAGGCTATAGTTTGCTCCAGGTTGGTATACTTGCTGGAAAGCAGCTCCCAGAAAAAGTCCTTGATTTGTCCGAATTCTACCAGAAGGGTTAACCCCAGCACCAGCAGCAGCATGAGCATATCCACGAAGCGCTCTGCTATAACAGTACCGAAGCCTTTGTTTACGGGCAAGCCATCGGTACGGCGCAGCATGCTACAACGCACCACCTCGCCCATGCGCGGCAGCACCAGGTTGGCCAGGTACCCCACCATCATGGCATTGTAAGTATTTATTAACGAGGGGTTGTAGCCTGTAGGCCTGATCTGCATTTGCCAGCGATACGCCCGGCTCAGGTACGCCACTACACCCAGCAGCAGCGAAAATGCCACCCAGCCGTAATCTGCGTTGTGCAGCTCAGCCCACATTTTCTCAAAGTCGAGCTCCTTTAAGGCGTACCACATCAGAAATGCCGATACCCCAAGCAGTAAACCATACTTGAGAAAAGAGAGCAGCTTTTTCATGCGGGGCCTGTTTTATACAAGGCGGTTATGCTGGTCCGGGAAAACCACAGTAGGTTTGTGTGCTCTAGCTTCCGCAAACGGAATGCTGCAATAGGAAATCACAATCACAATGTCGCCTACCTGCACTTTGCGCGCAGCCGGGCCATTTAAGCAGATGGTTCCGGTACCGCGCTCCCCTTTAATCACATAGGTCTCGAAGCGTTCGCCGTTGTTAATGTTTACAATGGTAACCTTCTCATTCTCCACCACATTGGCAGCATCCATCAGGTCCTCATCAATCGTGATGCTACCTACATAATGCAGCTCGGCCTGGGTTACTTTACAACGGTGAATCTTGGATTTTAAAACCTCAATATACATGGTTTGTAGTTAAATAGGGCGCAAAGTTATAGAATCTGCGGCAGATATACTATGCACGCAATACCTGCTGTATCGTTAACAATTTATACTTCGCTAAGATTCACTACCAGGTTATCGATTAACCGCACCGGCCCTACAAAGGCGGCAATACACAAGGCTACTTCGCCTTCGGCTATAGTTTCAACAGGTTGCATGGTAAGCGGGTCGGCTATCTCAAAGTACTCCAGTTCTACTTCCGGCTTATTGTTCAGGTAATCAGCCACAGTTGCTTTTATAGTTGCTACCGGCTGCGATTTAAGCTGAGACTTAGCCAGTTCCAAAGCCTGGTACAGGCAAATAGCCGTCTGGCGCTGCGTAGCATTCAGCCGCTTGTTACGCGACGACATGGCCAGGCCATCTGTCTCGCGCACAGTTGGGTAGCACACCAGCTCAATATCAAAACCGAGCCCAAGTATAAGCTGCCGAACTATAGCTACCTGCTGCAGGTCCTTTTGCCCGAAATAGGCGCGGTGCGGCTGCACCATATTAAAGAGTTTCCCAACTATAGTAGCCACGCCGTTGAAGTGCCCCGGCCGCATAGCGCCTTCCATTACCTGTTCCAGCCTTCCGAAACTAAACTGCAACATAGTCTGTTGTGGATATATAACTTCCGGGGTAGGTGCAAAACCAGCAGTGGGTGAATATTCAGCAGAGCAGTGTTCAGGATCATACTAGTTTAAATCTGGAAGATGTCTGGAACATCAGCCCAGCTTGGACCAGTGACCTAAATAG
>DATBUF010000671.1:0-1825 GCA_036516435.1 Pontibacter sp. | reverse complement strand
CAATGTGCTTCGGGTTCTTTTTTGCTTTAGGCATCAGAGTGTGCTAAGTAAAATTAAAAATCCGCGCAAGTTATGCAGAATCCAATGTTACGTTAATGTTACCTGTGTTATCAAATTGTTAACATACCAGAAATTGCTCGTCACCGGTACTTAAGACTGTTACAGCCAGCCACGAAATCTGTAAAACACCTATGGCACAAGCAATGCTAAAAAAGCTATCTTTGCACTATGGCAACAAAAGAGAAAACTACTGAAGAAAATACCCGGTTAAAAGACATCATTTCGCACGCTAAGGAGTATGGTTTCGTATTCCCGTCGAGCGAGGTTTACGATGGCTTGCAGGCTGTTTATGATTACGGCCAGATGGGAGTGGAGCTGAAAAACAACATTAAGCAGCTCTGGTGGAAATGCATGACCCAACTCAACGAGAACGTAGTTGGCCTGGATGCTGCCATTTTCATGCACCCGCTCACCTGGAAAGCCTCCGGCCACATCGACAGCTTTAACGATCCGATGATCGATAACAAAGACTCGAAGAAGCGCTACCGTGCCGACGTGCTGATTGAAGAAAAAGCTGCTGCTTTAGAGAACGAAGGTAAAGTGGAGGAAGCAGGTGCATTATTAGCTGAGATGGGTCGCCTGTTTGAGGCTGAAAACCTGGACGGCGTGCGTGAGCTTATAGTAAGAGAAGGCATCAAATGCCCGATTTCCGGCACCGCTAACTGGACCGAAGTGCGCCAGTTTAACCTGATGTTCTCGACACAGGTAGGTTCGGTAGCTGAGGAATCGCAAACCATTTACCTGCGCCCCGAAACAGCACAGGGTATCTTCGTGAACTTCCTGAACGTGCAGAAAACCGGACGCATGAAAGTGCCTTTCGGTATTGCGCAGATCGGGAAAGCCTTCCGTAACGAAATAGTGGCTCGCCAGTTCATCTTCAGAATGCGTGAGTTTGAGCAGATGGAGCTGCAGTTCTTTGTACGCCCCGGCACCGAAATGGAATGGTACGAGAAATGGAAAGCTGCCCGTAAGAAGTGGCATGAGGCCATCGGTATTCCTGCCGAAAACCTGCGCTACCACGACCACGAAAAGCTGGCCCACTACGCCAACGCTGCCGTAGACATCGAGTACAAATTCCCGTTCGGCTTTAAAGAAGTAGAAGGTATTCACTCGCGTACGGACTTTGACCTGACCCAGCACCAGGAGCTGAGCCGCAAAAAAATGCAGTACTTCGATAACGACCTGAATGAGGATGGTAAACCATATGGCAACTATATTCCTTATGTGGTAGAAACATCTGCTGGCGCCGACCGCCTGTTCCTGATGGTGCTCTGCAACGCTTACCAGGAAGAGGAGATCACCGAAGGAGAAACAACCAAAACGCGTACGTTCCTGAAGCTGCATCCGGCACTTGCTCCTGTAAAGGCAGCCATCCTGCCGCTCACCAAAAAGGACGGCCTGCCGGAAAAAGCGACCGAGATCCTGAACTCGCTGAAGTACGATTTTAACACAATTTACGAAGAGCGCGACAGCATTGGGAAACGCTACACCCGCCAGGACCTGATCGGTACACCATTCTGTATTGCTGTGGATCACCAGACGCTGGAAGACAACACCGTAACTGTACGTGACCGCGACAGCCGCGAACAGGTGCGTATGCCGATTTCGGAACTGAGAAACTACATTGACAAGGCCGTTAATTTCAGAAGTATCCTGGAAGGACTGGCGTAACTATAGCACTATAGTTCAAGCGAAAGCCGAAGGTTATCAAGCCTTCGGCTTTTTTGTTTTTGGCAACTAACTATAGTAAGATGTTCCCTGTGGA
>DATBUF010000670.1:0-6412 GCA_036516435.1 Pontibacter sp. | reverse complement strand
AGTACTTGTTTGGATGGATTCAGGATCTTGGCAGTCTCGGCCATAAACTTCACACCACAAAAAATGATCGTATCCGCCTCCACACTTTTAGCTGCCACGCTCAGCCCCAGCGAATCGCCCACAAAATCGGCTATGCCCCCGTCTTCGTGCTTTACCTGCAGCTCGGCCGGCATATAAAAATGCGATAGCACTACGGCATTATGCTTCTTTTTCAGCTCACGAATTTGCTCCACGGCGTCCAGCAAAGCAGCTTCTTCTGTTTCAGATAGGGCAACAGGTTCCATGGCTCTGAGTTTTTCAGAGAAGGCACCCCGGATTTGGGTAGTAATCATTTGACCAGTGATTTAAGGGATTTGTCTGATTATTTATGATTTTGTACTAAGTTTCATGAATCGAGCGGATTACAAGATTGAGCATGTGTCCTAGCAGGTTTAGAAATTCCTGACAAGAATTGCCAGTTCAAACTTTATAACTATAGCCTAATCCTATCATCCTTCCATTTTTAAAATCTTAGTTCTGAGCTTCTTCGTGCAGGTTGGTGATAAAGTATTTGCCTGTGTTAATGCCATCTACCAGGTCTTGTATTGTCCTGCTTTTAAATACTTTCAGGAGTTGCTCCCGGTAGGCTTTTATTTCGTTGTGCAGCGGGCAGGGGTGCGTATCCGAGCACTGCTTCATGCCCATGCCGCACTTCCGGAACGCCTCCAGGCCATCTATTTCTTTTACCACTTCCAGAATACTGATGTCGCTTGCCGGGCGGTGCAGGAAAAAGCCGCCACCCGGCCCTTTTACAGAGGCAATCAGGCCTTTGCGCACCAGGTCCTGCAGGATTTTGCCCATAAAGTGCATGGGCAGTTCTAATTCGCCTGCAATCTCTTTTATACCTGCTTTAAGCCCCTGTGCATCCTGCAGCGCAATGTATACGATGGCGCGCAGAGCGTATTCTGTTGTTTTCGATAACATGGAAAAGCTATTATATTGCTGTTACTGGTCTGGCTGCAAAGGTACTACTTCCCTTCCAGTTGCCGCATGCCCTCTTCGGTGATCATCTCGGTGCTCCACGGCGGCGACCAGACCAGGTTTACTTTTACGTCCAGCTGCGGGAAACGCTTGAGCAGGATCTGTTCCGTAGCCGTTACGATGGTGCCGCTCATGGGGCAACCGGGCGTGGTCAGGGTCAGGTTTACTTCCAGCAGGTCGTTATCCAGGCTGATTTCGTACACCAGCCCCAGGTCCACGATGTTGATCCCTACTTCGGGGTCAATGATGTATTTCAGGGTTTCGAACACTTCATTTCCGAAGTCTTCAGGCACGTGCGTTTCCATAGGTAAAAGGTTTAAGTTCTGGCACTTTATGTAAGAGCAACCGGAAAACATTTACGGTATACAGCACCGAAGTGATCGTAAAGCCGATCGCGCCACCCAGGATTACCTGCTGGTTGCGCAGCAACACACCCGCTACCAACAGTATAAACCCCAGCAGGTAAGTGATGTTCTGCCAGCGCAGCAACCTGTCGCTGTACAGATCCTTGGGTAAGGGCGTTTTAAATTTGCCCACATAGTTTTCGTACGCATGCATCCAGACGATGAAGGGCAGTGTTTTAAAGGTTTGCCCCAGTATAATGGCCGTGATAAAGCCCAGGAAAACTGAAATACCATACACCAGGTACACCGACAACAACAGCTGCTGCGGCACCTGAAGGTTACTGCTTACCACAAAAACCAGCACCAGCGGCAACAGCAGCAGGCCCAGTGCTACAAAGGTCTGTTTCATGCCCAGGTCCAGGTCGTGGCGCTGGCGGGTTTTACTGGTTTCGTAAATAAACAGCAGAAATAAGAGTACGCCTGCCACGACCAGTGCGGCATACACCGGCAGCCAGGCAGTATGGAAGAACAGGTGATCGAAAATAAAGAGCACCAACCCGGCATTGATGAGGGTATAGCTCCAGTGCAGCTTTTTGAAATTCTCGGCGTGCGCCAGTAAAAACATCGGGATCAGCTTGGCGCCCACACCGATGATGAGCAGCAGAAACCAGCCGGCCATACCCATGTGCGCGTGCAGCTTGAGGTAGTGCGTATGCTCGGCAGGCAGAAAAGCCATCGTAAAATTGAGCACCATCATTAGCCCCACAATACCGGTTACCAGCAGCCAGATAGCCGATGTAACGATGAAGTCAGACTCTATTGTCCATTTGGGTGCCTTACGAGCTGTTTGCGTGACGTTGATGGTGAAAAGGATAAAGGAGATGACGAGGCTACAGGCAGCCGCGTGCATCAGCCCGCCTACCTGGAAAAGCCAGAAGCTGATCGCCAGAAGTATCGTGCCGGCACCCAAAAAACCAAAGGCTATAGTTGCCAGTTTCTCGGAGTATAGTTTGCAGTCGAGCACTACGGGCAGCAACTGGTACAGCGCCCCGAAAATGAGCATAGTGGCCCAACCCAGCACCGCCACGTGTGTGAGCGTGAGCAGCTTGGGATGAAAATAATGCCCGCCAAAGGCATCGGCAGAGAACAGCAGCAGGATGCTGAGCGCAACAAAGGCCAGGGCAGCAAAGGCATAATGCGGCAGCACAACCCATTTGCCCGGCGAGTTGGAGGTGGTGGCAGTGCTCATAGTTTGGTTATCTGTAAATGAGCAGGTATACTTCGTTGGGGCCTGCTTCGTTTAGTTGTACCTGAAAACCACGCTCCTGCAGCTGCGGCAACAGAAACTGTGGTACCCGTTTGTGGGCCACGTACAGGGCCTCAGCGACAGGCAGCCCTTCCAGTTCGCCGAGTATCGTTATCATGGGCTGGGGCATTTCCAGGTGGCGTACGTCTATCCGTTTTACCTTTCCGGCAAAGCGTGCCAGGGTAGCTTCAAAATCACTCTCAGCAGGTGCTATAGTTGCTTCCGCATCAACTATAGTTTCCTTCTCCTGCCAGAAGTAGGTATACACCAGGTCGGCAGCTTTGGTATCGGTATGGAAACTATAGCCTTTCTTTTTAAGAATGGCGATAAGCGGCGTGGGCTCAAACGTGTTGATAATGAGCAGGGCTTTGCCGGCTCCGGCCTCCTCCACGGCCTGCATAATTTTCCGGAAAGGATCGCTGCCGCCGGCAATGTCCTGGCGCACATCCAACGTAACTATACTTCTCTCAGGCAACTGTGCCAGATACTCCGGCAACGGGACTTTAGTGGTTTCAGGCATTTGCATGGTGCTATAGTTTGTGTCGTCGCCAACAGTGAAGCCGAGCGGGGTCAGTTTCTGATAAAACAGCTCCACCTGGCAGCCGCCAATGCGGGCAGCGTCGGCTATCGTAACCCGTGAGGCCAGCACTTTGCGCAGCAGCGGGTTGCGCAGCTTCTCAAAATGCTTGTTTATACTGGCAATGGCCTCTATGGCAGCCGGGTTCTTCCTGATCAGGGCCGAGATTTTGGTGTTAGCTGTGATGTGCATGGCTATGCAGCCTGTGGCTTGGCTAACCAGAATTCCGGGGTAAAAGTATCCAGCCGCGGGTCGTGTTTGTGGGCAAGCAATGCTCCAGCCAGCTCCAGATCATCTGAATTAGAGACTGCCTGCAGGTACGGAAACAACTCGCGCTCTTCCCAGCGGATGTGGTCGGTCAGGTCGCGCTCCAGCACCTTAAACAGATCTTTGTTCATCCGGCTGCCGCCCTCAATCAGCTCTACAATAGATTGTATCAGCCGGTGCTCTTCGGCCAGCCGGGCACGTACGGTATCGTCTGTTTTAAGCAGGCGCTCCAGCATCCACTCTTCTTCCGCACAATGCTCTCTTAGGATGTTTTCCCAGAAATAGCGCACATAAGCCCGCATCACCTCCAGGTCCGCTCCGTTTTTCAGGCCCTGCCGTATCTTCCAGCAGAAAAGCAATCCGAAATGGTGCTCCCGCGAAAGCGGCACTAAACTCTTATCTCTCTTCTGTGGTGCAACCGTATTTTTCATGGCTGTTATACTTTAAATGTTTTTACCTCCCCCTATCCCCTCCTAAAAACAGGAGGGGAATTAGTTTTAGCTCCCTCCCCTGTTTTTAGGAGGGGGCTGGGGTGGGGTATCTACTTCACTACTTCTTTTTCCAGCTCCAGCGCCTTAGGAAACAGGATGTTATTCTCCAGGTGGATGTGGCGGAACAGGTCATCCTCAAACTCCTTCAGCTTTTTGAAGGCAACCGTATAGGTGGCGCAGGCATCGGCCGGCAAGGTATAGTTGTTGGTCAGTTCCCGGATGGCTTCCAGCTCATTACCGGCGTGGTCGTGTTCCATTTCCATCATGTTGATCGGGTTCTGGATAGAGCCGAAGGCAGCAGGTTCTAACTTCACGCCGCTCTTTTTGGCTTCGTCCAGCTGCTTGATGTAAGGGAACAGCACGCGCTCCTCTTTCGGCATATGCGACTCCAGCTCGTTGGCTACGTTGGTAAAGTGTTTCACCACCTCTACCAACTCGGGGTGACGGCTGCCGTGCACGCGGGCAATTTTGGTGGTATATTCGTACAGCGCCGGGATGGCTTCGCGCACATACTTGTGGTGCATGTTCACGATATAGTCGGCCAGGAACGACGGCTCCCATTTGTCATACTCCGCTTCGCGGGCCTTCTCGGCTTCATCCATGGCGTATAGTTCCTGCTCCAGTTCTTCCTGGCTGATTCCTTTTTCCTGGCACACCTGCTTCACCGATTTTTTACCGCCGCAGCAAAAGTCAATGCCATATTTTTTAAACACCTGGGCTTTGCGGTAATCCTTGGCCACCAGTTCGCCTACGGTCTCGCCTTCGGCCGGTGTCAGCTTGCCAATTTTCACTTCCCATACTTCCGGGCCCTGCTCCAGGTACTCCCACTTAAAGGTGTTGCCGCGCTCGCCCAGCAACTGGTAGTAAAGCGGCTTCGGGTCATGATCGTTATGGATAATGAAGGCCTCGCCACCATTCAGCGCATCGAACCATTCAAAAATAGTCGGGTGCTTCATGCGTGGTTCCAGCTGCGTAACATCCAGTGTTTTAATTTCTTGTGTGATTTCCATTTCGTTAAGATTAAAAGTCTTACTTATTGATTGATACAAATGTATTTGATTGAGATTACAAAAAAAGAGTAAAACGTCTTTTATTAAAATGATCTTTGTCATTTCTATTGACTCTTCTATATAGCACTTTTGAATACTTCAATCACCCCTCAAATTCATCAATCAAATCTTATCCGGCACATGAAAAAAAATGCTACTCCGCGCCCTTCCGGTCTCACCTTTAAAAGAAAATTCACAGACCCGCAGCAGTCGCCTTACGAGCTTTACAGGTACGAACTCCGCTCCTCCACCATCCGCAACCCCAGCGGCGATGTGGTGGCCGAACTAAAAGACGTGGAAGTGCCCGCGCAATGGTCGCAGATCGCTACTGACATCCTGGCTCAGAAATACCTGCGCAAGGCGGGCGTGCCGCAACCCGATGGCAGCCTGGGAGCAGAGAAATCGGCCCGGCAGGTGGTGCACCGCCTGGTGGAGTGCTGGAAACAGTGGGGCAGCAAGTATGGCTACTTTGCCACGGAACAGGACGCGCAGGTGTTTTACGACGAGCTGGTGTACATGCTGCTGGGCCAGTATGCGGCACCCAACTCGCCGCAGTGGTTCAACACCGGGCTCTATACTTCCTACGGCATCACGGGGAAAGCACAAGGGCATTATTATATAGACCCCGACACGGGCGAAATGAGGGAATCGACCTCGGCGTTTGAGCGGCCGCAGCCCCATGCCTGCTTTATACTTTCGGTTAAGGACGACCTGGCCCAGAAAGGCGGCATTATGGACCTGCTGGTGCAGGAAGCGCGTATTTTCAAGTATGGCTCGGGCGTGGGTACCAACTTTTCAAGTGTGCGGGGAAAAGATGAGAAACTATCCGGCGGCGGTTCTTCCTCGGGGCTCATGTCTTTCCTGAAAGTGAACGACCGCGCGGCCGGCGCCATTAAATCGGGTGGCACTACACGGCGGGCGGCCAAAATGGTGTGCCTCGACCTGGACCACCCCGAGATTGTGGAGTTCATCACATGGAAAAAAGAAGAAGAGAGAAAAGTAGCCGCCCTGATCGCCGCCGGGTACTCCTCCGACTACGAGGGCGAAGCGTATGCCACCGTATCAGGCCAGAACTCGAACAACTCGGTGCGCGTACCCAACTCCTTTTTTAAAGCGCTGAAAGAAAACGGCTACTGGCACCTGACAGCCCGCACCGATGGGAAAATCCTGAAAAGTATACCCGCCCGCAATCTATGGCAGCAGGTGGCCGATGCCGCCTGGTCCTGCGCCTACCCGGGCGTGCAGTTCGACACCACGATAAACGAGTGGCACACCAGCCCCGCCGAAGGCCGCATCAACGCCTCCAACCCCTGCTCCGAGTACATGTTCCTCGACGATACGGCCTGCAACCTGGCCTC
>DATBUF010000669.1:0-2624 GCA_036516435.1 Pontibacter sp. | reverse complement strand
TCGACAGTATAGTTCGCAAAGTCTGCGCCTCCAGGTCGCGGGTGCGGTTATGGTTGCTATCATATTGTGCTGCCCAACTGTTGTAGGCTTTTTGGATGCTGGACATAGTTAAAGGAATTAACGGCATTTGCATAGCCTAATTGGAAACATAGGCTGCAACTGCATCAGGTTAAGCTGCGCTCTTCTCAAATCGTTTTATGGCAGCAAATTCTTTCTGTTTAGTAGCCTTCTCTTCTTCCAAATCATAGTCGTCCTGCAATCCGAGCCAGAACTTGGGTGAATTTCCAAAGTAACAGCTTAGCCTTAAAGCTGTATCTGCTGTAATTCTTCTGTTGCCTTTGAGAATTTCAGATACTCTGGTTTGCGGTATTCCAATGTCCTTTGAGAGTCTGTACGCCGTGATATTTAAAGGAGTAAGGAATTCTTCTTGCAGTATTTCTCCTGGGTGTATATTGGGTAATCGCTCCATACAGTTTATGCTTAATGGTAATCTATAATTTCTACTTCTGATGCCTGGCCATTGTTCCACTGAAAGATGATTCTCCATTGGCTGTTTATTCTGATACTATAGAACTCCTTCAGGCTTCCTGCCAGCTTTTCTAATCTGTTAGAGGGTGGAATCCGAAGGTCAGCTAAATCCTGAGAGTTATGGAGCATCCTCAACTTGCGTCTACCAACTGTCTGAATCTCCAGAGGTAGCTTAGCCACCCTTTCCCCATTCCAGATCTTCTCAGTCTCCTTTGAGCCAAACGATACAATCATACTTACCTCACGCGTTACTAACGTCAAAAGTAAGCAAAGAGTTTGAAGTTAGAAAATTTTAAATCTTTATGTTCTGGAAGACCAAACCACAGTCTACTCCTGATCCCTGTTCCGCATACACGGCAAAGACACATCCTTAACTATACTGCAGGGCCTACCGTCTCCTGTTAAACAGAATCTCCTCATACCCGATCAGCAAATCAGCTCTTGAGCCGGGTGGGCGGTAGTAGATCAGGACATCGTAGGTGTTTTCGGTTTCAAAATGGCTGCCTTCGTAGTAACTATAGTCTATTGTTTGATTTTGCTGCAGCACATACTGGTAGTTGTAGAAGCCCTGTTTCAGGAGCAGCCTGCCGTTGTAGGCCTGCCGCTCAGGGTTATACTGCATGCGGGCATCCGGGCTGATTTTCCAGTCGGTTAAGGCGCCTAAAATGTACACCTGGCCGGTAGCTTCTTCGCTGGCTTTCAGTTCAAAATCTACCCAGGTATAGTCGGCATTTATATTTCCGTTGCCGTACTCGCGGTTGTTAAAAAGCATCTTACCGTTAATGTCCGGTTCCTGGCTGTATACCTCCGTAGAGCGGTTCTTGTCGATCTGCAGAAACACCTCTATTGGATTAGCCTCTACGTTCACATTGCTTACGCCAATGCCGTTGTAGCGCACGCTGCGGGTATCAAAGGGGCGGTACTCGGCCAGCCCCAGGAAGTTATCTTTTGGCTCAAAGAACACATACTCCAGGCGCTTCAAGTGGTCGCGCACAAAGGTTGGCGAGGGTATAAATTTGGCATTATCCCAACGGTGGTTCTGGCGCAGCACAGCTTTTACTTCCATAGCAGGGTTCACCAGTTCGTAATCTTTATAGAACACGTTAAACTCTACCGGCTGCCTTGTCTGCCTGCCCGATCCTCCTGCCGGTAAGCCCAGTTTTGCGGTAACAGTGGTCAGGTTCTGGTACACCATCATGCGGCGCGTGAGCAGCAGGTTGCCGCCTTCTTCGCGCACTTCCAGCACGTAGTTGCCGCTCATTTTTACCCGTGGCACCCGGAAACGGTAATGTACGTAAGGCACACGCGTGTTCACGGAGTTCAGTACATCGGTAATAAAAAACTCATTGAAATCGCTCAGGTACTGTGTCTCGTTCAGGTTGGAGGGCGTCCAGTTATAGTTGCAGTGGATCAGTTTGGCTACCAGGCGCTGCGGACCGGTATTCAGCCTGTCGAACTCCAGCATAACAGGCCTGCCCTGCTGCAACGATGTAACAGCCGGTTCCAACACCTCATCGGGCACGCCGGTAGCAGCATAAAACTGCACCGACTTTACACTTGGGTGGTAAACATAATCTTCGTAGCGGATCTGACTTTGCTGGCTGTTGGTACTACTTTGCGCCTGCTCTTCCAGGGGAACGCAGCCGGTGAGCAGTGTGAGACCAAGTATAAAAGCGGTGATGGATTTTCTGAACATAAATCGGGAAAGCAGCTATAGTTTGCACAACAGCCGCACTGGTTGCATCTACGAATATACCGAAATCAGGAAGAGTAGCAAACTATAGGGTTTCAGGTACAAGTTCTGTCTGGATCAGGATACCGGCCTCCAGGGTTTTCTGCACCGGACACCTCGAAGAGATCGCCTCCAGGCGCAGGCGCTGCTCCGGTGTCAGGTCTCCTACCAGCCTTAGCCTCTTCGTGATCTGAGAGATTTTGGCGGCTTTATCATCGCAGTTCGCGCAATCGGTGGCGTAGATCCGCTCGTGCGTCAGCATTACCTCGGCACGCTGCAGGGGCCATTGCTTGCGCTGTGCGTACATGTGCAGGGTAACAACGGTACAGGCCCCAAGGGCACTCATGATGTAGTCGTACGGTGT
>DATBUF010000668.1:0-2204 GCA_036516435.1 Pontibacter sp. | reverse complement strand
GGACCGTGAGCTCACCCGGGAAGCCCTGGTCCCCGTCGGGGCTGATGAGTTCCAGCACGAGGTGGTCCTCGCCGTGCTCCACCACCTGCCAGGTGCGTGCGCTGAACCCGTCGAGCCCACCGTGCAGGGCAGTGCTGCCCTCGTTCTGCGTCACCTGGTGCTGCACCCCGTCGAGGGTGAAGCGGCCGCCCGCGAGGCGGTTGGCTGGCCGGGCGTATGGTCTTTATTTCGTTCAAAGCCTCCAGGCCGCTGATGCCGGGCATGTTCTCATCCAGAAAGACTACGTCAAAGGGCTGCTCCTGTACCTTTTCTATGGCATCAGCACCGCTGTTTACCGGAGTAATGTCGTAGCCCTTATCTTCCAGAAACAGAATGTGTGGCTTGAGCAGGTCGATCTCATCATCGGCCCATAAAATAGTATATCTTTGCATAGTCTTATTTAGATAAATTGCTAAACTGTTTAATTGCTAAATGGTTGTTTGCATGTGGCAATCAGTTTATACCGCTCACTTGCTCAAAAATCAGCAACAGGCACTAAAACGGCTGCTGTATAACAAGGTTTAGGGCCATAACCCTGCAAACTATACTTACGCATTATAGCTGCGTAAGAGTAACCATGTTGTAAATTGCCTGTCGGCGAGGGCAAACCAGTGTGGCTATCAGCACAGCAATTTAACCATACAACCATTAAACAATTAAATCATCGGTTTTTGTGAACAAGAAAAAAATCTTCAACGACCCGGTTTACGGCTTTATAACAGTTCCGTCTGAGCTCTTGTTCGACATCATCGATCACCCTTATTTTCAGCGCCTGCGCCGCATTAAACAACTGGGCCTGACGGAGATGGTGTACCCTGGCGCCCTGCACACGCGTTTTCATCATGCACTGGGTGCCATGCACCTGATGAACACAGCCTTACAAACTCTCAGAAGTAAAAATAACGAAATTTCTGATACCGAATTCGAAGCTTCTCTCATTGCCATCCTCCTCCACGACATCGGCCACGGCCCTTTTTCCCACGCACTCGAAACCGCCATTTTTAAGGATGTTCATCACGAGCACCTGTCGCTGCACATCATGCATATGCTCAACGCGGAATTTGGCGGAAGATTGAGCCTGGCCATTGATATATTTACCGATAACTACGAGCGCAGGTTCCTGCACCAGCTCGTTTCGAGCCAGCTGGACGTAGACCGCCTCGACTACCTGAACCGCGACAGCTTCTATACCGGCGTATACGAGGGCAAGATAGGTGCAGACCGCATCATCAAAATGCTGGACGTAGCCAACGACAAACTGGTGGTAGAGGAGAAAGCCATCTACAGTATAGAAAATTTCCTGGTGAGCCGCCGCCTGATGTACTGGCAGGTATACCTGCACAAAACCGTTATCAGCGCCGAGAACATGGTACTGCGTGCTGTTCAACGCGCCCGCGAACTGCTGCAGCAGGGCATAGATGTGCCGGCCAGCCCCTGTTTGAAGTTTTTCCTGGCCTCCGACATTACGATGCAGGACTTTGTACAGGACCCCGGTATACTGGAGCGCTTCGTCAGCCTCGACGACCATGATGTATGGAGTGGCATAAAGCAGTGGGCTTCCCACGAAGACAGGGTGCTGTCTTACCTGGCCAGTTGCATTCTTAACCGCAAGCTCTTTAAAGTCATTATATCTGGTAAACCGATAGATGAGGAAATGATGCTGGGTATCAGTGAGCTGGTGCAGGAACGCTTTAAAGTAGCTGAAGCAGATGTAAAATACCTGATGATTGCCGGAAAGATCAGCAACAATGCTTACCAGTCAGAAGGCCAGTCTATTGAGGTGCTGACTAAAACAGGCTACATTGTAGATGCTGCCGATGCCTCTGACCTGCCAAACATACAGGCGCTGAGTAACAAGGTGGAGAAGTATTATGTGTGTTATCCGAAGGAAGTAGCGCAGTAGGGGTTTCTGTAGTTGTTAGCTATAGTTTTATAGTTGGCTATAGTTGTGGGTTTGCCACAAGCTGTAGATTCATAGCCTGCTGTATTCCTGGGAGCTTTACATGCCCTTTGTTTCATAGTTAGCTTGGCTCTCTCGGGCCGAGCGGCCCCGTCTTCGGGCATCGCGCTGCTGCCTTCTTGCTATCCTCCTGCGTCGGATTGCCTGCGGCACCGCAACAAGTCAAAGGCGCTCAACCCAAAGACTGTGATCATCTCGATAGTAG
>DATBUF010000667.1:0-3956 GCA_036516435.1 Pontibacter sp. | reverse complement strand
CGCTGCTGCCTTCTTGCTATCCTCCTGCGTCGGATTGCCTGCGGCACCGCAACAAGTCAAAGGCGCTCAACCCAAAGACTGACATCATCTCGATAGTAGCTGGACTATAGTTGGAGGAGCTATAGTTGCATAGCTTTTCTCGTGGTTATAGTTCCGTAGGGACAGGTCGCGACCTGTCCGCTCCTGGTCTGTAACTATAGCACGATAGTTGCAACTATAGCTAAGGCTATAGTTTATTGCTGGCGCGGGTTTGCAACCCGTGTCTTACTATAAGGTCGAGTTTGCAACTCGACTGGGGCAGAGCCCCAACTAAGGCCAGCAAGAACAAATATCCACAACTATAGAACATTACCTGGTCAGTAGCTGCTGCATCCCCCTGATGGTCTGGTATACTTTGCTGAGTTGCTCGTTTGTGATGCAGTAAGGCGGAATAATGTAGATAATATTACCCAGCGGACGAAGAATGACGCCTTGCTCCAGTGCATAGTTGTACAGTGTGTCGCGGAGGTTGCTGAAGTAGGAAGTGGTTTCATCTGCAAACTCTATAGCCAGTATGGTACCGCGCTGGCGCACCTGCTGTATACCTGGCAGCAACTTCAGCTCTTCTGCAAAGGCTTGGTGTTGGGCTGCGATACGTTCCAGGTTCTGCTGTGTCTCCTGGCTTGTAGTTAGCTCCAGGCTGGCAATACCGGCAGCGCAGGCTACAGGATTGGCAGTGTAACTATGGCCATGGAAAAGTGTCTTTGATTTATCATCAGACAGAAAGGCCTCGTAAATTTTACTGCTGCAGGTCGTAACACCTAGCGCCATGGTGCCACCGGTTAGCCCTTTAGAGAGGCAAACCATATCCGGCATACGCTGCAGGTAATGGCTGGCGAACAGTTTTCCGGTGCGGCCAAACCCGGTCATCACTTCATCAGCTATAGTTAAGATATGGTGCTGCTGGCAGATCTCCAGCAGGTTGTCCAGCGCTTCCGGTTCATACATCACCATGCCGGCAGTGCCCAACACCAGGGGCTCATAGATAAATGCGGCTACATCACCGGAGAGGGCGTGGGCTTCGAGTTGCTTTATAGTTTCAGCTTCCTGACCGGCAACCGGCACATCTATAAAGGCAACCTCAAACAAATAAGACCAGAAGGGGGCAGTAAATGCACTGCGGCTGCTCACGGCCATTGCGCCAAAAGTATCGCCGTGGTAAGAGTCTCTGAAAGCAATAATCTTCTTTTTCGGAGTGCCGTTGTTGTTCCAGTACTGGATAGCCATTTTCAGGGCTACTTCTACGGCCGTGGAACCGTTATCTGAATAGAAGACGCGGCTTTGCCCTTCAGGTAAAATACGGAGCAAACCTTCGGCAAAAGTGACAGCGGCAGGATGCGTAAAGCCCGCAAAAATTACGTGTTCCAGCGTATGCAGCTGCTCCGACACCTTCCGGGCGATATACGGATGCGCGTGCCCATGCAGGTTTACCCACCACGACGCAACAGCATCAATGTACGTCTTCCCATCCTCGGAGTACAGCAGGGCGCCTTCGCCACGAACAATGGGTATGGGCAAAGCAGCGGTTTTCATCTGCGTGTAAGGATGCCAGATAACGTTTTGGTCGCGTTGGGCTAAACTATAGGTGGTGGTGTTCATGATTGGCAAACTATAGATTACTGTAATTGCTTCAAAATTCTACGGCCACGGCTTTGCATTGCCGCTGAGCCATCTTTCAGATAAAATGCTGTCTGTTCTCTTAGCTCATCTTTTATCCAGGCAAACTCCTCTGAGAGATACAGCAGCGCTTCCAGGCAATTTACCTGTACAGCCACCGGTACTTTCGGGTGAATCAGCCATTCAAAAAAGGTTTCCGCTACTTGCTCGCGGTTCGTTATAGTTAACCAGGCCGCTTTGTGCAGGGCATCCGCCTTAGGTTTTAAACAGCGAAGCAGGATATTTGTGAAATGGCGCTGGCAACTATGGTTCTGCTGCTGTGGCAGGTGCTTTGTGAATTCCGGAAGAATAGGAACGAAGAGGTCAGGGAAAGTACTTGCAATGCTTTCAAGCACCCAGGCAGCCCGAAAGGCAACCGCAGGAGTATCCTTATGAGAACACAGCGGAAGCAGTTCCTGTACCTGTAGTTTACCCGTTCCGGCCAGTTCTGCTAATTCCTGCACATCCTTCTTTGTTAAAGGCTGCGAAAGAGCGGCTTGCAGAGACTGGTTTTCCATGTGCTGCTTTTATAGTTTAACGACGCGTTAGTGGCTTTGTAAAGTTGTTCCGATAGGCTACGTGTTATAGATAAGCTTTAAATTGCTCTGCATATTCCGCCACCGTATCCTGACAGAAGTCTGCTTCCTGGCGGATGGATGGCAGGCGACGCAGCCCTGTGTACTTCACAATAAAGTCTTCGGTAGAGCTGTTTTCTTCGCCGTTAAAGATAATACCGGCTACGGGCACTTTGCGGTAGCGCAGTACTTCCGCAGTTAACAGCGTGTGGTTTATGCTGCCCAGGTAGTTGCGCGATACCAGTACTACCTCCAGGCCGAGCTGTTGTACCAAGTCCAGGATCAGGTAGCGTTTGTTCAGAGGCACCATTAGTCCACCGGCACCTTCCACAATCAGGTTGTTGGTCGTTTCAGGGAGTTTAATGTTAAGCACATCTATCTCGCGGCCTTCTGCGGCAGCGGCTTTGTGCGGCGAAGCAGCCATTTTCAGGCGGTAGGCTTCGGGGTGGAAAACAGAAACAGGGTTAGAAACCAGGCTTTTCACCGTGTCTGTATCTGTAAAATCGAGTCCGCCTGCCTGTACTGGCTTCCAGTAATCGGCTTGCAGTGCCTCGGTTAAAATAGCAGCGGCAACGGTTTTTCCCACTTCCGTACCGATGCCTGTTACAAAATAGCGTTTCATATTTGGTTGGATATGGCCTGCGCGAGGCCCACAATTTCTTCTTCTGTATTAAAAGCATGTACAATTATCCGCAGTCGCTCACTCCCTTTGGGTACTGTAGGCGATAGCACGGGGCGTACATCAAAACCCTGCTGTTGCAGGGCGAAAGCCAGTGGCTTTAGTTTAGTAGCATCCTCCACCGACACAGAAAGTATCACACTATCTGCAGGGGTGCATTGGATGCCTTTGCTTGTATTGAGCCGCTCGTATAGTTGCCGGGCCAGTTGCTTTACCCGATCACGTTCCGGCTGCAGCTGCGGCAATAAAGGATAGGCACATTTTATAGCCAGCAGCGCATGCGTCGGTAAGCCGGTGGTATAAATAAAGGCCCGGCTATAGTTTAGCAGGTACTCGCGTAGCACTGCGGAGCCAACTATAGCAGCACCGTGGCTGCCCATGGCTTTGCCGTACGTAATTACCTGTGCAAAAACTTTATCTGCAAGACCCAGCGCAGCCGTAAGCCCTTCCCCCTTATCGCCGTACAAGCCCACGGCATGGGCTTCATCCACTATAAGGGCGGCATTATGAGCTTCGCAAAGTGTAGCCAGTTCCCGTAGAGGCGCTTTGTCCCCGTCCATGGAATAAACCGACTCGACCACTACAAATACCTGTCCTGTTGCCAGTTTAAGTTTGCCCGCGAGATCCTGCACATCATTATGCCTGAAACTATAGCTTCTGGCAAAACTTAGGCGCAGGCCATCTTTCATGGAAGCATGGCTGGCTTCGTCGTAAAAAACGGTATCGCCACGCTGTGGCAGGGCAGAGAGTAAACCTACATTGGCAGTATAACCCGAAGTATAAAGCAGCGCCGATTCGCCTTGATGGTAAGCGGCAACTATAGTTTCCAGTTCTTCAAACAGCGGATGGTTACCCGACAGCAGGCGGGAGCCGGTTGCTCCCAATGGCAGGTGCCTGTAATTTACTTCCTCCTGCAGGATGCACTGCCGCAGCTTTTCGGAGCGGGCAAGCCCCAGGTAATCGTTCGAACAAAAGTCTGCCAGGCCGGTAGTGGTTTTGAGTTGGCG
>DATBUF010000666.1:0-4420 GCA_036516435.1 Pontibacter sp. | reverse complement strand
TCAGAGGCTAAGTTGGTTTTACCCTTTTTACCGCTCTTTTTAGAGGAGAAAGTGAGTTGCTCTTTGCCTTCTTCGTAATCTACCTGCAGCACATCGCCCTGGTTTACTTCGGCTTTCAGTATCTCTTCCGCAATCGGATCTTCGATGTACTTCTGAATAGCACGGTTCAGTGGGCGGGCACCATACTTCGGATCATATCCCTTGTCGGCAACAAAGTCCTTCGCTTTATCGGTAAGCTCGATCTTGTAACCAAGCGATTCGATGCGCTTAAACAGTTTGGCAAGCGAGATGTCGATGATCTTGTGCATGTCCTCACGGCTAAGCGAGTTAAACACGATCACGTCATCCAGACGGTTCAGGAACTCAGGCGAGAAGGTTTTCTTCAAGGCACTGGCTATAGTTCCTTTCATAATATCGTCCACGTTCTCGGCACGTGTCTTCGACATAAAACCGATACCGGCGCCAAAGTCTTGTAAGTCGCGGGCACCAATGTTGGATGTCATGATAATGATCGTGTTACGGAAGTCAACCTTACGGCCCAATCCGTCAGTCAGGATACCATCATCCAGCACCTGCAGTAACAGGTTATATACATCCGGGTGCGCTTTCTCAATCTCATCCAGCAATACTACAGAGTATGGCTTTCTGCGGATCTTCTCGGTCAGCTGGCCACCTTCTTCGTAACCAACGTAGCCCGGAGGCGCTCCCACTAAGCGAGATACACTGAATTTCTCCATGTACTCACTCATATCGATACGCACCAGTGAGTCTTCCTTATCAAACAGGTAAGTAGCCAGTACTTTGGCAAGCTCTGTTTTACCAACACCAGTCGGACCAAGGAACACGAACGAACCAATCGGTTTTTTCGGATCTTTCAGACCAACGCGCGTACGCTGGATCGCTTTCACCAGCTGCTTGATGGCTTTTTCCTGACCAATTACTTTACCGCTCAGTTCATCGGCCATGTTCAACAGCTTCTGGCCTTCGTTCTGTGCGATACGCTTCACCGGAATACCTGTCATCATGGCAATAACCTCTGCCACATTTTCCTCTTTTACCGTGTAGCGCTTCTTCTTGGTCTCTTCTTCCCAGTTCTTTTTCGCTGAATCAAGCTGGTCGATGAGTTTCTTCTCTTTATCGCGCAGTTGGGCAGCCTCTTCGTACTTCTGGCTCTTTACAACGCGGTTTTTCTCTACCTTAATGTTCTCGATCTGCTCTTCCAGCTTCAGAATGTCCTCAGGCACAACAATGTTGTTGATGTGCACACGGGCACCAGCTTCATCCAGCACGTCAATGGCTTTGTCTGGCAGGAAGCGGTCGCTCATGTAGCGGTCCGAAAGCTTCACGCAGGCTTCAATCGCCTTGTCGGTATAGTTTACGTGGTGGTGATCCTGGTACTTGTCCTTGATATTGTTCAATATCTCTACAGTCTCTTCCGGCGTGGTCGGGTCTACCATCACAATCTGGAAACGACGGGCAAGCGCACCATCTTTCTCGATGTACTGGCGGTACTCGTCCAGGGTAGTAGCGCCGATGCATTGGATTTCGCCACGGGCAAGTGCCGGCTTAAACATGTTGGAAGCATCCAGGGAGCCTGAAGCGCCACCAGCACCAACTATCGTATGCAGCTCATCAATGAACAGGATCACGTCCGGAGATTTCTCCAGCTCATTCATCACTGCTTTCATGCGCTCCTCAAACTGGCCACGGTACTTGGTACCAGCCACTAAAGAAGCAAGGTCCAGGGTAACCACGCGCTTGTTAAACAGCACACGGCTAACTTTTTTCTGAATGATGCGCAATGCAAGGCCTTCAGCGATGGCAGTTTTACCAACACCCGGCTCGCCTATAAGTATAGGGTTGTTCTTTTTACGACGGCTCAGAACCTGTGCCACACGCTCAATTTCTTTCTCGCGACCAACTATAGGGTCCAGTTTGTCTTCCTCAGCCAGCTTTGTTAAGTCGCGGCCAAAGTTGTCCAGCACTGGTGTGCGCGATTTTTCGCCTGGCTTTTTGCTTGCGCTGCCAGCACGCGAAGAAGATGAGCTGCCAAACAGTTTGTCTGAGTCATCAGAGTCGTCTGTGTCAGACGACGCAAGCGGATTATTGCTATGATAATCCAGAGAGTCTCTTATTGCTTCGTAGTTCACGTTAAATTTCGCTAAGATTTGTGAAGAAATATTGTCCTCGTCCCGCAG
Source organism: Pontibacter sp. (assembly GCA_036516435.1). Taxonomy (GTDB): domain Bacteria; phylum Bacteroidota; class Bacteroidia; order Cytophagales; family Hymenobacteraceae; genus Pontibacter. The sequence continues at coordinate 2,222 of DATBUF010000666.1, read as the reverse complement.
GATGGACAGTAGGAGGTGCTCCGTTCCTATAATATCACTCTTGAAGATCTTTGCCTCCAGGTAGGTGATCTTGAGTACCTTCTCAGTTTGTTTTGTAAGCGGGATGCTGCCCGTAATGTTACTGTTCTGCGAAGCAGTATTTCGTGTAGCCTGTTCTAAGGCATACTTCAGTTCATCTATCGAGACGCCAAGTTTCTTAAGCAGGGCGATGGCAGTACCTTCTCCTTCCCGGATCATGCCCAGCACCAGGTGCTCAGTGCCGATGTAGTCATGTCCGAGACGGATAGCTTCCTCACGGCTGAGTGAGATAACCTCTTTCACTCGGTTTGAGAATTTAGCTTCCATGTATAGTTATTAATCTTAAAAAAGTCTAAAATGTTGTAACTGATTTGCGGCTAACAGAAGTGCCCTTTATTAAACAAGTATGGCTGTCTTTATGTTCAGCTAACCGGCAAAACCCTGTTTTAAATACGTGAGTGCCGCCGGGCCCTGTGTAAACAACAAGTCAATTATACTTAACTCTGGTACAAATTGTTTGCCAAATACTTGCGTATAAGGTTTTACGTGCAAATTGTCAGGAATGATTTTAGGATGTATTTTATTTCGCAGATCGAGCACATTTTCAGGCGCCTCAGGCTGGTACGTATCTGTGAAATGCAACGGTATGTTTACCTTTAGTAATTTAAGGTAAAGCTTCAGAAGTTCAACGTTCAGCTCGAATAAATATTTTGGCTGGCGCTCATATACCGCCTTTATATAATCGCTGTAAAATTCAAAATAGGGTGCCCGCCCGTAAGCGGCCTGTATGGTGCGCCAATGCACGTTGTACCACTTCTGGCTGTAATCTATCTCAATATCAGTTATTAAGGTTTTGGTCTTGCTGTTGCCCCGGAGCACCGGGATGCTGAGCGGCGCCACGCCATGCGCCGTGAGTACGTGGCAGCGGTTACGGTAACTCTGCTTTACATAGTTCTCGTGCTGCTCTAGTAAGATGCTGTCGGACCGGAGCGCGTGCCAGAAGTACTGCACCGGCGGGTTGTACATGAGTTCGGTAAGTAATATCAAATTATGAATTATGAATTATGAATTATGAATTATGAATTATGAATTATGAATTATGAATTATGAATTATGAATTATGAATTATGAATTCTCATCACTAATAAAATTGAAATAACTCAAAGGGAAAAGTCCTGGCTGTAGTTTGTGGGTAAAATGCGTCACTTCGGCTATAGTTTTGGAACATTAATTCCACTTCCAGGTGGCTGCCTTCCATTCATCATTTATAATTTCTAATGCATAATTCTGATTAATCGTACCTTTGCAGCTGCCTGTTTGCTGATGAAGAAAACGATAGATATTCCGCCACTGTATTACCCGCTTTGGTTGCTGCTGAAAGGTCTGGCAGCTTTGCCTTTGGCGGTGCTGTACCTGTTTGCGGATTTTCTGTACTTCCTGTTGTATTATGTAGTTGGCTATCGCAGAAAAGTAGTGCTGCAGAACCTCCGCAGTTCTTTCCCTGAAAAGTCTGAAGCAGAGGTGCAAACTATAGCAAAGGCCTTTTACCGCCAGTTTGCCGATGTGATTGTGGAGATACTGCACACGGCTGGTATGCGTAAAGAAGAGATGCGGCAGCGCGTGCAATTTACGAACCCCGAAATGCTGGCCAACCTGGTAAATTCCGGAACACCAGTGCTCATCCTTGGCTCGCATGTGGCTAACTGGGAGTGGGCGCTTTCGGCGGCGGCCGTTACGTTTAATTTTCCGGCAGAAGGCGTTTACAAGCGACTCAACAATCCTTTTTTTGAAAGCTTTATGCTGCACACCCGCAGCCGCCTTGGGGCAAGACTGATCGAGATCAAGCAAACTTCCCGCGATTTTATCCGCAACCGCCATGTGCCGCGTGTGGTAGCTCTTCTTTCTGACCAGACCCCACTTCCGCACGAAACCGATTTCTGGACCAACTTTTTGTGCCAGGATACCGGTTTTTATGTAGGTGCCGAGAAGCTGCAGCGCATGTTTGGCTATCCGGTTTTGTTCCTGGATGTAAAGCGGGTAAAACGTGGCCATTACAATCTCACGTTTGAACCGATCAGCAACGAAACTATAGTTCCGGAAACCTCGCTCGGGTACTTCCCCCTTACACAGGCTTTTGCTGAGAAACTGGATGCCGCCATTCGCCGCGCGCCTGCCGATTACCTCTGGACCCACAAACGCTGGAA
>DATBUF010000665.1:0-5367 GCA_036516435.1 Pontibacter sp. | reverse complement strand
TCAGAGGCTACTTTAGAGCGTGCGTATGCTGTTAATGGGTTTAGTTCAGAATCTTCTGTCTTGGCCTGCTCCGATGCTGCCCCATACATGCTGCAGCTGGAGGCAAATACGTAGTTCTTCACACCGGCTGCTTTTGCCATTTCGGCAATGCGTATAGTTGATCTATAGTTTACATCCAGTGTTACTTCTTCAAACTTGGTACCCATTGGGTCGTTGGAAATAGCGGCCAGGTGCACAACAGCATCTACACCGTTCAGCACTTCGGCTGGCATGGTGCGCACATCGCCAAACAACTGCTGGTCTAGTTTGCTCTCTGGCAAGAAAGGCGCATTGGTCAGGCTGGTGGCAAAATAGGCCATATCGTAGCCAATAAGCGTAGCTTCCGGGTAGGTGGCACGCAGCTGGCTCACTACGCCAGGGCCTACATAACCCATATTTCCGGTTATTAATATCTTCATTGATAAAGGGGGTTTAAAAGAAAAGTATCGTTTGAGAGGGATTTTCTTAGTTAATGGCTTTGCTCAGCATCTTGCACCATACATTCCAGGGTGCTTCGCCTTTCTGCCATAGTTCTTCCAGCACGTGCTTGTCGCGCAGGGTATCCATAGGCTGCCAGAAACCAGTGTGGCGGTAGGCTGACAGTTCTCCTTCTTTGGCTAATTGTTCCATTGGCTCACGCTCCCAGGTGGTGCTGTCATCCTCAATATAGTCGAATACGCCTGGCTCCAGCACAAAGAACCCACCGTTAATCCAAGGCATCTCGCCGCCTGTCGGCTTTTCCTGGAACTGGTTAATGCGGGTAGCTTCTGAGGAAAGGTTAAACGCTCCGAATCGGCCTGGCTGCTGCACAGCGGTTAAAGTGGCCAGGGTACCCTGCGCTTTGTGGAACTCGATAGATGCAGCTACATCCACATCACTCACGCCGTCGCCGTAAGTCAGGCAGAAGGTTTCGTTGCCAACATACTCTTTTACGCGCTTCAGGCGACCTCCGGTCATAGTTCCTTCGCCGGTATCCACCAGCGTCACCTTCCACGATTCAGTATTGTTACGGTGCACCTCCATGCTGTTTTTGCGCATATCGAAGGTTACATCAGAGTTATGGAGACAGTAATTAGCAAAATACTCTTTAATCATGTGGCCTTTGTAGCCGCAGCAGATCACGAACTCATTTATGCCATAATAAGAATAGATCTTCATGATGTGCCACAGAATCGGCTTTCCGCCAATCTCTACCATGGGTTTTGGTCTAACGCCGCTTTCTTCGCTGATCCGGGTTCCGTAGCCACCAGCAAGTATAACTGCTTTCATATGTATAAGGGTTAATGGTTAAAAGTTTGCCGCAACCTTCTTTAGCCTCTTAGTTCAGCTTTTGTTGCGGTTGGTAGTTGATACGGTAATAGCTATATTTTGATTTATATAATTGCCTTTTTTTCGATGTGCTGTATTTCAGGCTGCGGGTATTAGGTGTCCCACGTTTACAGACTCATATTTGCGGGAGGTATAGAATTTCATAGCAGTTACCACACAGGCTTGCTTAGGATATAATATAGAGCTGTTATTTCTGCGGGAATGGCACAACCGGGTATAGTACCGCAACACACATCGGCGGTAATGACTATAGTTGGTTTTATAGCGGTAGTAATGTTCTATATACGTACCATCTTTCATCATCAGTTAACTAAACGATTCGTGGCTACTTTTGCCGGCAGCCCGGCTAACCAGTAGTTTTAGAGTAAGGGCCACAAATACGCTGTTGGTTACCAGGTAGCGCTTCCACAACCTGCCTGGCTCCTGCCACAACCGGTACACCCACTCCAAACTCATATCGCGGGCCCACTTCGGCAGGCGTTTTTCAAGGCCGGCAAAAGTCATGTAAGCCTGGCCTACGCCTAACATGCAGGCATTCACTTTGCCCTTATGTTCAGCCATCCAGCGTTCCTGCTTCGGGCAACCCAGCGCTACAAATACCAGGTCCGGCTTAGCGTCGTTTATCATGTCTACAATAGCCGCATCCTCTATATGTGTTAGTTTACGGAAGGGCGGCGAATAGTGGCCGGCAATCCGCAGGTTCGGATGCTTTTGCTTTGCCGTTTTTACCACTGCCTCCAGCACCTGGTCCGTTGACCCATAGAAGTAGACAGACTTGCCGCGGGCTTCGGCTTCCTGTAGCAAGGCTGGTAACAGGTCCATCCCTGCCACGCGGTCCTGCTGCTGCCCGTAAAGCATTTTCATTAGCTTGGAAAGCGGACCACCATCGGGAGCGGCCACATCTGCGTTGTTCAGTATCCGGTTAAAGTCGCGGTTCCGGTAAGCTTCTACCAGCATGTGCACATTGGCAAAGCACACGTAACTCGACTCCTTATGTTCACTTAGCCAGAACACCTGCTCCACAAACTTCTTAAACGAGCCCGCTGTAATGTCAGAGGAAAGCAGTCTGCGTTTATACTGTAAGGGTGGTATTGTAGCAGGTAAAGTATAATCAGGTGTATTATTAGTAAGCATTTTTCTCGCCTTTAATCATATTCCAGACGGTCAGGAAGATAATTTTCATGTCCATCATAAAACTCCAGTTCTCCATATATTTAACATCGTATTCTACACGCTTCTCCATCAGGTGCACTTCTTTGGTCTCGCCGCGGTAGCCACTCACCTGTGCGTAACCCGTAATTCCTGGTGTTACGAAATGGCGCATTTTGTACTTCGATATAACTTTTGAATAATGATCCAGCTGCGACACCAGGTTCGGACGTGGTCCTACTACTGACATATCGCCCAGCAGCACGTTAAAAAACTGTGGCAACTCATCCAGGTTGGTCTTGCGCAGAAAGGCACCAACACGGGTAATACGCGGATCGTTTTTAGTAGCCTGTAACTCTGTCTGGTTATTTACACGCATTGTCCTGAACTTGTAGCACACAAACAGGCGGTTCTTTTTACCCGGGCGTAACTGCTTAAAAAAGATCGGCCCTTTAGATTCCAGCCTGATAAGTAGTGCAATTACAGGTAACACAATCGGGAATATAAACAGGATCACTGCCATGGAAAACGCGATATCGAAAGCACGCTTAATAGCACGGTTGGTCACCTGCTCCAGCGGCTCCTTCCGCACACTGATCATCGGGATGTTGTGGTAGAAATACATATTGACATCCTTCTGCACAATGGCACTGAAATCAGGCACTATTCTGAAGTACAAGAAGTTGTCATCGCAGAAAGCAGTCAGCTCATCAATTTGCTCTTTGTCTGTTAATGGCTTTGTATAGTATATTTCGTCTATGCTGTGCTGCAGGCAATATTCTTCCAGATCTTCTACCGAACCCTTTACTAAACTATAGTACGGGCTGTTTTTATCTGCCCCATCGTCGAAAAAGCCCATAAATTTCGTTCCCGGGTTTTCATCGTTGCTGAAGGTATTATACAGATTTATGGCTGCCTGCCCGCTGCCTACAATTACGTAGCGCGAATAAGCCATATTAGAATTAGTGAAATAGCGGCTCAGAAGCACAAAGAGCAGTCGGCTAAAACCAATCAGCAAGGCGGTAGAGAGGTAAGTATAGAGTAACAGAAGTCTCGAAATCTCCTCTAAATTGAATATTACAATACAGCTGGCCAGGATAAAGGCATGCAGCACAAAAGCATTGATCAGATTTGCGAAGCGCTTTCCTATAGATAAGAAGCCATCTATTCTGAAAACAAAATTTGAAAACCCGGACACGATCCACCACACAAGTGCAAACAGCACAAAGAAAATGCTGTACTGATGATCCAGGTCTACTGTACCATACCGAAACAGGTTTGAAAGATTAAATGAAAGGGCAATAAGAGCTACATCCAGTATCAACAAAATAATCCTGTTGAAGCTGTAATAGTGTTGATATCTATTCATTTCTAAGACACTGTAAAAATTCTACCATAATAAAACTGGTCCATCTGTCGGTCCAACTCCGGGATGCGTTACCTTAACGCATCGTTCTAACTTCACTACCTGCCACTCCCTGTTAATTGTCTTCAGGCGGGAAACTGTTATATCTGATCTCCCCGTCAGGCAGTCTAAATTACGGGGCTCAATTCCGAATGGTTTAGGGTTTTCTTTATATTCATTAAATAATTTTAATTTGCTAATACATGAAACTTACTATATCGGAATATATAAATATTAGCTACTGAAAGACCATATAGCACCTTCTGCGCCTGCAGAACCTATTTTCAGAGCAAAAAACACGCATCAAACAGATTATATTATTCCAATATCACAGTATAAAATATTTCATCTTTACCCAATATGGCAGTCCAATAGTTTTTAGACTTTTTTCTATACAAACACTTGTCTGCGGAAGGTTTACAGGTAAAGGATGCGAGAACTGACGGCATTTTCATTACGAGGCATTCAATCTCAGATTGAACTTGCATTATAAAAGCACCGCATATTACCAATTCAGGATGGGGAAGAGTTCGAACACTTCGTCCAGCGTGCGCTGGGTGCCACGGCTGTCGCCGCGGTGCACGTAGGCGCCCAGGGTCAGATTCTTCAGCACCGACATGCCGGGAAAGAGCTTGCGGCCTTCCGGGCAGTGGATCAGGCCGTCGGCCACGATCTGCGAGGGCTTGCGGCCGACCAGGTTCTGCGAGCCGAAGCGGATCGTGCCCGACGAGGCTTTGTTCAGGCCGCTCATGGTCAGGAAGATCGAGCTTTTTCCGGCGCCGTTCGAACCGAGCAGCACCACCAGTTCGCCTTCGTCGGCATGCAGGCTGACGTCGTGCAGGGCGCGGAAGCTCCCGTAGGAGAGGTTGACTTTGTCGAGTTTAAGCATGTTCGCTCCCCAGGTAGGCTTCGATCACGACCGGGTTGGCGCGGATCTCGGCGGGCGTGCCCTCGGCGATGCGCTCGCCGTAGTTCAGCACCAGGATGCGGTCGGCCAGGTTCATGATCATGTCCATCTTGTGTTCGATCAGGCAGACCGTCAGGCCGCTGTCGGCCATCTTGCGGATCAGGCGCGCCAGGCCCTCGGTTTCTTCGGGATTGACGCCGCCGGCCGGTTCGTCCAGCAGCAGCAGGCTCGGATCGGTCGACAGCGCCAGGGCAAAGGCGACGCGCTTCCTTTCTTCCTGCGAGATGTCGCCGGCGATGCGCGATTCGATGTGCGACAGGCCGACGAAGTCGAGCGCGGCGCGCGCCTTTTCGCGGCAGCGGCGTTCCTCTTCCTTCATGCGGCGCGTGCCGAGCACGGCGTCGACCAGGGTCGAGCCGGTGCGCAGGCGGTGGCCGACAATCAGGTTGTCGAGCACCGTGGCGGTGTCGAACAGGGTCGTGGTCTGGAAGGTGCGTGCCATGCCGCGCCGCGCCACCTGGTCGGCACGCAGGCCGGT
>DATBUF010000664.1:0-3892 GCA_036516435.1 Pontibacter sp. | reverse complement strand
CCAATGTAAAAGCCTTTGCCTACTTTGGTCCAGTGCGGAAGCTCGATACACATAAACCACTCTACCAGTATCTTGTAAAAGATAAGGTAAGGCAGCCAGATAACACGAAGTAAAGGGTGCATGGAAGCAGGGCGGGCCAGGCGGAAAAGTACCATCACAATTCTGCCTTTGATGTTATTCCTGTTTGCTTCCCAATCCTGAAAGATATATGAGAACATAGTAATGTAGTTGTGTTTTGTGCCTGACTTACGCGGTACAGGAAGCCTGTGTTACGTACTTTTCCTATTAAAAAGGGCTGCAGTTCAGTTAACGATTTACGCCTCTTCCCTTCTACGGCCTGTACTTACATCCAGCCAGCAGCTGATGGCATTTTTTGTGCACCTCATCGTAAGTATTCAAATAGCCATGAGCTTAATTCAGGTATGGCTCTGTGTGACAAACATCACGGAAACAGCCCTGCCCCTGCGCTACCTTTGTAGTACAACTGCCGGTAAACAGTCCGGCTATAGTATCAGAAAACAGAAAAACTTATGAACATTAAACAGTTCGAGGATAAAGGCCTGGCGCATTACTCCTATGCTATTTTAAGTGAAGAGACCGGAGAGGTCGTACTAATAGACCCTGCCCGCGACCCGCAACCTTACTATAATTTTGCAGCCGCGCACAACGCTACCATTACCGGTGTGATCGAGACCCACCCACATGCCGATTTTGTAAGCGCTCACCTGGAAATACACCACCAGACAGGCGCTACCATCTACGTCCATAGTTTGGTTGGGGCCGATTACCCGCATCAGGCTTTTGACGAAGGAGCAACGTTACAACTGGGCAACATCCTGCTGAAGTCGCTGCACACGCCAGGCCACTCACCGGACAGCATCAGTATTGTGCTGGAGCACGACGGGGAAGGCAAGGCTGTATTTACCGGCGACACGTTGTTTATAGGAGATGTTGGCCGGCCAGACCTGCGGGAAAATGCAGGCAGCGTAACCGCTCAGCGCGAGGCACTCGCCCGCCTGATGTATAGCAGCACCCGCGAAAAATTAATGAAGCTGGATGACAACGTCATCGTTTACCCGGCACACGGTTCCGGCTCTTTGTGCGGCAAGGCACTGAGCGAGGCTAACAGCAGCACCATTGGCGCTGAAAGGAGAAGCAACTATGCCCTGGCCCCCATGAGCGAAGATGCTTTCGTAAAGCTCCTGACAGAAGATCAGCCGTTTATACCTAAATACTTTGCATATGATGTGAACCTGAACAAACAGGGCGCGCCAAACTATAGCGCAGGTGTAGGCGGTGTTAAAAGGCTGGAGAAGAACTATAGGCCGGAAGCAGGCGCGCTGATGATAGACGCCAGAAACGAAAAGCTTTTTAAACAAGGGCACTATAAGGGTGCTATTAACATCCAGTTTGGCGGTAAGTTCGAGACCTGGCTGGGCAGTATAGTTGGTCCGGAAGAGTCCTTCTACCTGATAGGTGAAAGTGAACAGCAACTGGATGCGCTCATCGCAAAGGCTGCTAAGATTGGCTACGAGCTGCTGATTAAGGGGGCCTTTGTGGCAGAAAGTATTCCTGGTGCCCAAGTTACTGAAATTGATGTCAATGCTTTTCGTAGCAATCAGGCTGGCTACACTATAGTGGATATCCGGAATGCATCTGAAGCAAGAGCCGAAAAACTCTTCGATACTGCCCTTAACATACCCTTACCGGAGCTTCGCGAACGAGCTGCTGAGATACCGACAGACAGACCTATAGTGGTGCACTGTGCCGGTGGCTACCGTTCTGCTGCAGGGTACAGCATTGTGCAGGCGGCTTTCCCGGCTGTGCAGGTCCTCGATCTGAGTGAGGCTGTTAACCAGTTTAAGGCAAAATAAGACAGCGAAACCGCTGCAGAAGAGCCGGTGTTGCCTTGCGTAGCACCGGCTTTTTTACCTCTGCCCGGCCAGCAACGTAGTCAGTAAAGGAGTACGTTGGTTGACTAGTCACCTTCTGCACAGCAACTATAGTTCAGGTACCTGGCAGAGTGGTTCCGGCACATTTTTCAGGTCTGCTGTTTTTTACCCGGGATTATACATCTTTACAGTGCAGAAGCACCTGCTGCCAACTATAGATTTATGCAAACGATACCAAAAGAGATCATACAGAAAAAATTTCCTGAGCTGGAAGCCCCGCTGCTGGACGAACTGCTGCCTCAGAGTACCCTGAAAGAAGTGGAAGCAGGAGAAGAAGTGATGCGCTCCGGCCAGTACATTACATCCACTATTTTGCTGCTGAGAGGCTTACTGAAAGTTTACCGCGAAGATGCTGAAGGGAATGAGTTCCTGATGTACTACCTGGAACCCGGCAACGCCTGCGCCCTCTCTATGATGTGCACCGCCCGTGACGAGAAAAGCCAGATCATGGCCAGGGCCGTAACCGATGCCGAAGTGGTATTGGTACCCTCGCACCTCTCAGAACTATGGCTGAGTAAATACAAGAGCTGGCACAACTTTGTAATAGCATCTTACCGCGCGCGTTTCGAGGAGCTGCTGCAAACGCTGGATAGTATTGCCTTTAAAGGCCTGGATGAGCGCCTGCTTTTTTACCTGGAGCGCCATGTGAAGGTAAGCGGCCACGAGATCAGGCTTTCGCACCAGCAGATCGCCAACGAACTTAATTCCTCCCGCGAGGTGATCTCCCGCCTGCTTAAAAAGCTGGAACAGACCGGTGCTATTTCGCTGCACCGCAATGCCATTGTGGTACATGATCTTCGGAAAGCATCACATTAAACTGTAAAATCATTCAGCAGGCTGTAACTTACGGGTCGTGTGCCGCTCCTGATTGTGACAACAGTCACGGAACATGCCCGCAGGCACCTGTACCTTTGTATAGTTACTAAGCAACTTACATGATAATGGAAATACTCGGTTATTTTGCAGCCATGCTCATTGGGCTATCCCTTGGCTTAATTGGTGGAGGTGGCTCTATTCTTACAGTTCCGGTGCTGGTATACCTGATTGGCCTGAACCCGGTGATCTCTACCGCATACTCGCTTTTTATAGTTGGGCTTACGAGCCTGGTGGGATCTTACAAATTTTACCGCAAAGGGCTGGTGAGCCTGAAAACAGCGTTGGTCTTTGGCTTACCTTCTATAGTTGCAGTTTATACCACGCGCCGCTACCTGGTGCCCGCCATTCCGGACAACCTGCTCACTATAGGCGATCTTATAGTTACCAAGGGGCTGCTGCTGATGCTGCTGTTTGCCGCACTCATGGTGTTTGCCTCCGTTTCCATGATCCGGAAGAACAGGCAGGCGCCTGCCGCAGCACCAGTAAAAGATAGTACCACACCACTTCAACCAACATTTAACTATGGCGGTATTCTGGCCGAAGGGCTGGTAGTGGGCACCCTGACGGGGCTGGTAGGTGCAGGCGGCGGCTTCCTGATTATCCCGGCACTTGTGCTGTTCAGCAAGCTTGATATGAAGACGGCGGTGGGTACCTCGCTGCTCATTATTGCGGGTAAATCACTGTTCGGCTTTATTGGTGATGTGTTCAACAACGAGATTAACTGGCTTTTTCTGGCTGCTTTCTCTACTATCTCCATTGCCGGTATCTTCATCGGCACGCTGCTGTCCACCAGAATTCACGCTGATAAACTGAAGACTGCTTTCGGCTGGTTTGTGCTGGTGATGGGTATTTACATTATTGCCAGGGAGCTGCTTTTTGCCTGACACAGGTTATACGTGACCAAAGTCACTGATAGCCGGTAAGCTGCCGGCTACCTTTGTACTATCTTATAATCAACCTTTCAGAAGATAACTTTATGTTTCGTTTCTCAGCATCAGCTCCCAAAACCTACGAAAACCTGGATGGAAAAAGCTTCAGAGCCAGGTACCAGCAAGCACCTAAAG
>DATBUF010000663.1:0-2290 GCA_036516435.1 Pontibacter sp. | reverse complement strand
CATGCTCTGTTATAGCTGCTGGTTCAGGCAGTATTGCGTTAAAGCTGCAAGATAAAGCTTATTGTCGATAGTCTGGGTCAGGATTTTCAGGATGCTTTTGATTTATGTTGGTTGAAGTGTGTTTAGCTATAATTTTATAGTTAACTATAGTTGCAGCTTGAACCAAGCCGTTGTTTCATAGCATCTTGTATTCCTGGGAGCTTTACTTACCTATAGTTCTATAGTTGGCTTTGGTGCCCTCCTGGGCCGGGAGGCCCCGTCTTTGGGCATCGCGCTGCTGCCTTCTTGCTACCCTCGTTCCTCGGGTTGCCTGCGGCACCGCAACAAGTCAAAGGCGCTCAACCCAAAGACTGAAATCATTTCGATAGTAACTGCTATAGTTAATTAGAGCAGCTATAGTTGCATCGCTTTTCTCGTGGTAGTAGTTCTGTAGGGACAGGTCGCGACCTGTCCGCTCCTGGGCTGTCCTATGAAACTATAGCTGCAACTATAGCCTGAATCGCTGGCGCGGGTTTGCAACCCGTGTCCTTTTTATGGGTCGGATTTGCAATCCGACTGGGCCACAGGGCCAAACTATAGCCAAGGCCTAAACTCCCAGCCCACAAGTTCCTTTCAGGAGGACCGAAAAGTGAACTGGAAGCTGTTAGCTGAAACTATAGCCACAGCAACGCGGGCCTGGAAGTCCGCAGCAGAAAGATTCCGGATACAGATGCCCGGAACAGCACCTGGGCTGTAACTATAGTTCCAGCGCCTCAACTACAGCAAAAACCCAATCCCGAAAATTCCCCAGATCCCACAAATACTGGTTCAGACAAAAATCATAACCATCAGCTTAATCCCTTAAATCACTGGTCAGTATTTTCGTCCTTTCCAGACGGTTTTAACGGGTAAAAAGAAGTAGATGAGCAACATAACCGACGAGACAACCAGGTATAATTCGAACAGCACGTAGTACCACCACGGTACGGCTAAGTTTACCCTGCGGAGGCACGCACGTACAAAAATGCTCTGGAAGATGAGTTTCAGCACAAAAATACCCAGCATTACAGCCACCGAAGTGTAGGCGAAGAACGGGAGCAGTACTGGGTAATAGGCCGAATGAAGAATAAAAATGATGGCCATATACCACGGCAGGTGCATCGAGCCGCTCATCCAGCGTTTGCGCTGGTGCATGTACTGCCAGAACGTACCTGCCGGCAACGACAACGCTAAGGTATTGCGGCTGTAGATGTTTCGGAAGTCCCAGCCTTTGCGGAGCACCTCGTTAAAAATGGCAATATCTTCTGTTATCGAGAACTTTATACCCTCAAAGCCCCCCACGCTCTCGTAGGCCTGGCGGCGCAGCAGCATGTTGTTGCCCATAGTAGTTACGGGCAGGCCTATATCTGCCACCACTTGTATCAGCCCCAGTGCATACAGCCAGTCCAGGGCCTGCATTTTGTGGAAGAAGTGGGCCCCGGTTATAGTCGTGATGCCGGTTACCACGCCTACTTTCTCAGTCAGGGCAGAGAGCATAGTTTGTATCCATTTCTCCGGAACGGCAATGTCGGCATCGGTATAGAAGAAATAATCAGTGGTGGCGTGGTGGGCGAGTTGTGTCAGCACATTGGCTTTGCCGCGCGTATTGCCTATAGTCTGGTTTATGGTGATGCAACTATAGTTTGACTTGTCCCTGATGAAGTTGCTAACTATAGCCAGTGTATTGTCTGTTGATGCGTCGTCGCCGATCAGTACTTCAATTTTCTCTTTCGGGTAATCGAGGGCCTCGATGGCAGCAAGGCAGCGCAGAATGCTGTGCTCTTCGTTGCGGGCAGCAATGAGGATGCTGATGCGGGGCTGTTCATGAAACTCGGAAGTATAGCTTTTGCGATTGCGGAACAGCAGGTACAACAGCCCCAGGAAAATAGAAAAGTAAACTATAAAGTAGATGACCGATACGATCATAAGATCTCGAAAGTATAGCCCAGCCCGGTAAAATGTTCCAGAAAACGGGGCAGGGCGTACGTCATGTTTCGCTCCGCTTTCAGGCTGTCGTGGAATACGATGATGCTGCCGCTTTGGGTTTTAGAGATACTTTGCCTCAGGCATTCTTTGGGTGTTAATGTCACATCATAATCATTGGTGAGCACATCCCACATAATCAGCTCGTAGGTTGGCCGCAAGGCCTTGGCCTGTGCCGAAGTAATACGCCCGTAAGGTGGCCTGAACAACAGTTTATGATCCGGATTAACCGGAGCTATAGTTTCCAGCGCTGCCGGCTCCTAGCTCAACCAGAGTGCGGGTACCGAGC
>DATBUF010000662.1:0-2050 GCA_036516435.1 Pontibacter sp. | reverse complement strand
TGCTCTGAAAGAACTGTTCCCGGAAAACACGCACATGATAAATTGGCTGGATGAAGCCGAAGAGAAAGTAGCGTTCCAGGGACTGCCATGCCGCATTTGCTGGCTGGGCATGGGCGAGCGCGAAAAGGCTGGTCTGATGTTCAACCAACTGGTGCGCGATGGCAAGGTAAAAGCGCCAATCGTCATCGGCCGCGACCACCTGGACTGCGGCTCTGTAGCCTCGCCTTACCGCGAAACCGAAGGCATGCTGGATGGTTCTGATGCCGTATCAGACTGGCCACTGCTGAACCTGATGTCGAACACGGCAGGTGGTGCCACCTGGGTATCGTTCCACCACGGTGGTGGTGTTGGTATCGGGTATTCGCAGCATGCCGGTATGGTTATTCTGGCTGATGGTACCGAGCGGGCCGACCGCTGCCTGAGCCGCGTGCTGCACAACGACCCGGCCATGGGCATCTTCCGCCACGCCGACGCCGGCTACGAAACAGCCCAGGCCAACGCTGAAAAATTTGGATTGAAACTATAGTTTGCTTCTCACCCTCTTCAGAAACGGGGAGGGTGAGAATTTATCTGAATCAGGATTTACAGGATTAATGGATTAGCAGGATTGGGCCTTTGCTATAGTTGCAGGTATGGCTATGGCATGTTTTACCCACCCCTTTCCCCTCCCAAGAGAGGAATTGCTGCTATTGCTATAGATGAGCCTATAGTGCTATAGTTACAGCCTATTCCGGGGCCAGCTATAGTTTGGCCCTGTGGTCCAGTCGGATTGTAAATCCGACACCATAAACAGGACACGGGTTGCAAACCCGCGTCAGCAATAAACTTCAGCCTTAGTTATAGTAGCAGCTATAGTTTTATAGTTCCAGACCATGAACGGACAGGTCGCGACCTGTCCCTACAAAAATACAACCACGAAAAAGCTCGAAGCTTATAGTTGCAATCTAAAGTTAAGCAGCTACTATCGAATTGATCACAGTCTTTGGGTTGAGCGCCTTTGACTTGTTGCGGTGGCGCAGCCAATCCGACGCAGGAGGATAGCAAGAAGGCAGCAGCGCAATGCCCGAAGACGGGGCCTCCCGGCCCAGGAGGGAGCCAAAGTCAACTATGACAACTATAGGCATGTAGAGCTCCCAGGATGCAGCTATAGCTATGAAACAACGGCTTGGTTCCAGCCAGCGAGCAAGGTCAACTATAGAACTATAGCCCAGCAGCAAGCAATAGCAACTATAGCTTTTGCAGCAAGCAACAATCCCTAAACTTGTGTCACGACATCCTTCTCCTTATATTTCAAAGTCAAACCAACCTAACAACAATGTTTTCCAGAGCCTATACTTTACTAACCGCCTTATTGCTGGCAGGCCCGTTGGTTGCCCAGCAGAAAGTTACCTATAACCTATCCTTCCCGAATGCGGTGCACCACGAGGCCGAGATACAGGCCACCTTCTCCGGCATCACGTCTGATACCCTGAAAGTGCTGATGAGCCGCAGTTCGCCGGGCCGCTATGCTTTGCACGAGTTTGCCAAAAACGTGTACAGCGTAAAAGCCACCGACAGCAAGGGTAATCCCCTTAAAATAGAACGTGCTACACCACACCAATGGAATGTAGTGGGCCACCAGGGTACGGTAACTATAAGCTATACGTTGTTCGGAGACCATGCCGACGGTACCTATGCCGGTATAGACGAAACGCACGCGCACCTGAACATGCCCGCTACCTTAATGCATGCAGTTGGGTTTGATGAGGCGCCCGCACTGGTTACGTTTAACACCCCCGAAAGCAGCAACTGGAAAGTAGCCACCCAACTGAAGCATGAACAGGGTAATACCTACTCGGCTCCTAATTTCCAGTACCTGATGGACAGCCCCACAGAGCTCAGCAACTTTGATCTTGCCGAGTGGAACATCCAGGAAAAGGGCAAGACCAAAACCATACAGGTAACCCTGCACCACACCGGTACCAAAGAGCAGTTTAACGACTATGTGCAGAAAACCAAGCAGATTGTAGCCGAGCAACGCGCCGTTTTCGGGGAGCTACCCAACTTTGAC
>DATBUF010000661.1:0-3498 GCA_036516435.1 Pontibacter sp. | reverse complement strand
CCATAAGGCGAGCGTAGTGTGCTGCCCCTGACGGAGATGCGGTAACTACCCGGAGCACGCTCATCCATCTTTACGCCCGGCACCGTATTTACCGCCCTCACCAGAGAACTCTCGTCAGTTTGCTGCAATACATCACCACCGATGACACTTAATGCGCCGGCTGTCTCCAGGAGCGGCCGGTTAGTTTGATAACCCTGCACGTTTACCTCGGCCAGTACATGCTGGAGTGGCTGCAGTTGCACACTATAGTTTCCCCCCTGTGCTGAATTGACAACTATAGTATCTGCAATAAAACCAATATGCGAGAAAATAAGGTGTGTAGCCCCTACTGAAACTCTAAGCTCGTACCTCCCATCTGTAGTAGTTTGTGCAGCCTCACCACTGGTAGTAGTACGCACCAGTGCCCCAACTATAGGTTGCTTGGTCCGGGCATTGGTAACGGTACCATGCACTATAGTTTGGGCGGCAACTATGGCCGGAACTATAAGCATGAGCAGGTATAAAAGAATAGCTTTTTTCATGTACAGGTATAAACGCTCTTTTCAGAACGAGCAACAGGGAACGTCTTTTATAGTTTAAGTACGCTGCTGCAAAGCTATAAAAAGAAAAAGCTCCGAAGATGCTGCGGAGCCTTTCCAAACTATGAAAGCTAATGAGAAAACTTTATATCATGCTTTTGCTGATATGGCCTACTTAATTTTGAATTCGGTACGGCGGTTTTGCTGGTGCTCTTCCTCAGAACACTCCACGCCGTCGCCGCAGCCGTTTACGAGTCTTGTTTTACCGTAGCCTTTTGCTGTTAAACGATTCCTGTTTATACCTTTTGCAACCAGGTAATCTACAGCAGCATTGGCTCTGCGCTCCGACAGCAACAGGTTATACTTCTGGGTTTCACGACTGTCGGTATGGGCACTCATTTCTATCTTCAGTTCCGGGTTGCTCTGCAGTACTGTTACCAGCTTATCTAACTCAGCAGCTGCATCCGGGCGGATATCCCATTTGTCGAGGTCGTAGTAAATGTTTTCGAGTACGATTACCTTGTCTACTTCATTTTTATCGAATAGCAGGGCTACCTGCACGGTATCGCCGGCAGTTTCAGGAATGGCAGCTATGGCTTTCTGCGTCAGGTAACCTTCTTTGGTACCCGTCAGCGCATATTTGCTGTCCTTCAGCGCATTCATAAAATACCGCCCCTGCGCATCTGATGTAACAGTTTCAGTAGTAGCGGCATTCTCCTGCGCTATTTCAACTTTAACCTGTGGCAGCGGTAGTTGCTCATTTTGCTTTTTGGCGTTCTGTTTGCGTTCCAGCGTAGCAATGGCCAGCACTACCGGTTTCTTCAGCACTTTAAAACTATAGATATCGTCTGTTCCGTTGCCGGAGTCGCGGTTAGAGGAAAGCAGACCGCTCTCGCCGGGCTTCGTGAACATGATGCCATAGTCGTTTTTAGGGGAATTGACAGGGTAGCCCAGGTTGCGTACGCCTGCCCAGTTGCCATGTGTCCCTTCGGCAGAGAAAACATCGAGGCCGCCCAGGCCTGCATGCCCATCTGAAGCAAAGTACAGTTTGCCATTGGCATCTACATACGGGAAGCTCTCGCGGCCAGGCGTGTTTATAGCCGGACCGGCATTTACAGGCTGCCCCCAGCTGCCATCGGGCTGGCGGACACTATAAAAAATATCAGTGTCACCCAGGCTGCCAGCCATGTCGGAGGCAAAGTAGAGGATTTGCCCGTCAGGCGACAGCGCCGGATGACCTACTGAATACTCAGTAACATTATTATAAGCGAAAGGCTGCAGGTTAGCCCATGTGCCATTTTCTTTTTGAGCAAAAAAGATCTCCAGGCGGTTTACGTGCGCTGGCTTCTCGGGCTCTTTTACCCAGCTGGTAGGGTCAGGGTTTACCTTATTTTGCTGGCGCACCATATGCGTGCGGGTAAAGTATAGCTGCTGCCCGTTTTCTGCTGCTGATGCCGTAGCATTGTGGTATGCTGAGTGCAGCACATCTTGCAAAGCAACTGGTTCGCTCCAGTTGCCCTGCGCATCCGGCTCAGCAGTAAAAAGCTGCAGGTATGGGCGCCCTGTCCAGCCATAGATGTCCATCTTTTTATCAGAAGGCACACCGCGGTCAGAAGTAAAAATGATGCCTTTGCCATAAGCTGCCGGGCTGAAGTCAGAGAAGTTGCTGGCGTTAATGCCTTGCAGCTGCTGCACCTCGGCAACCGGCTGTTGCATTAACTTCTGTGCCTGATCTACTGCCGCCATCAGCTTCTGTGCCTGGTCTGCATGTTCGGGCATGGCCTCGCCCCACTTCATGTACTGTTCTTTTGCCTCTGCATATTTGCCATTGCTGCGCAGCGCATCAGCATAATAATACAGGTTCATGGGGTTACTGCCCGGCAGTTGCACCGCTTTGGCATACCAGTTTTCGGCATGCTCTGTCTGGCGGGTAAGGCGGTACGCATCAGCAATGCGCTGTGTAGTTTCGGCAGTAGGCGTGCGTTTGGCAATGGCCGCTTTATAATGATCCAAGGCCAGGGCATAGGCATTCTCGTCAAAAAGCTTGTTTGCCTTTCTGATATCTGATTGCGCCTGCGCCACTGTGCCAAAGCTCAGCATGGCGGCTGTAATAAGGTATAAAGGTGTATATCTGTAATTCATTGTGCTTTCAGGCTATCGGTTAAAAGTATTGCGGTGTCAGCATTTTGGTATCTTTCTTTCGGAAGAAGTAGTAGCCTACCGAGATCTCGTGTGTGTTAAAAGAACCCAGGTCATTCAGCATTTTATCGTAGGCATACCCCAGGCGCAACGACTTATGCACCATCAGCTCACCAATAAAGGCTACCGCTGTACGGTTCCTGGCACCTGCCCCTTCAGAGGCTTCGTTAAAGATGCTCATGCTGGTACGGTACGAACTGCCCAGCCACAACCTATCAGCCAGCAGCACAAAAGCATTCAGGTCGATGGCAGTAGGCGCATGGAAATCCTCTTTTACCAGGATGCTCGGCTTTAGCTTTACGAACGGGCCCAGGTCCATTACATACCCTGTCGTGAAGTAGTAATGGCGCTCCGGCTCTATCTGGTTCATATCCTTGTACTGCAGCAGATCCGATGCGGAAAGGCCGGCATAAAAGCGCTGTGTATGGAAGTAAGCACCAATCTTTACGTCAGGCTTTATGTTGCTGTCCGGTGTAGCAGGTATAGATGGGTCATTTTCGATGCCTAGCTCACTTCCATCAATCTTGCTTTGTACCAACCCTGGCGCCAGGCCAAAGCTAAGTACACCATGCTCGCTTACCGGCAGTTTTACAGCAAAATTGGCATAGGCCGAGAGCATAGACTGTGCACCGATCTGGTCGCGGGTAAGTGCCAGGCCCAGCCCGAGCCTGTTGTTTGTGGAAATACCATCTATACTGAGCGCCTGCGTAGTGGGCGCTCCTTCAATGCCTGTCCACTGCGAACGGTGGAAGGCATTTACGTTGAGCACATTCTTGCTACC
>DATBUF010000660.1:0-2519 GCA_036516435.1 Pontibacter sp. | reverse complement strand
GGAACCCCCTGCATTATAGTTAGCCAGAAAGAGGGAGTAGTATTTAAGCGTATCTACAACAAGCTGGAGGACGGTGCGGTGCTTCGCCTGCATTCCGACAACCCGGTTTACTCGCCTTATGAACTGCACGTAGCAGATGTGCTGGAAATCTGGGAGGCAAGGTCCTACATCAGTTCCACTTTCCCGATTGCAGATCTCTCGCTGGACAAGCTTTCATCCATCGTGCTGGATCTTCAGAAAGAGATGCAGAAACTGAAGAAAGCATAACGAGCTATTTTGCTGGCTATAGTTTCAAGGTCCTGTGCAGTACGCTGTGCAGGACTTTTTATTTGTGTTCTACAAGCAGGGGAGCAGCTCATTATATTAACAACTGCCTGTTAAAATGCGTAAAGGCTACAGTAAGCATAAACTGGTTGTGTAGTATGCCAAACCTATACCTATAGTAGCACAATGATAAAACAGATATCCGCTTCCGGGCGACACGAAGCAAGAACAGGAGACTGGCTCCGCTCGTACTACCTTTTCTCTTTCGCAGACTATTATGATCCTGCCAACGTGCAGTTCGGCCCGCTCCGGGTGTTTAATCATGATTTTGTAAGTCCTGATGCCGGTTTCCCGATGCACCCGCACACAGAAATGGAGATTGTGACCATTGTGCTGGAAGGCGAAATTACCCACACCGACAGCCTTGGCAACGACCTGGTGATACGGGCCGGGGAGGTACAGCGCATGACCTCTGGCACAGGCATGACGCACTCTGAGGCCAACCGCTCCAAAGCAGACGTGCACTTGCTACAACTATGGTTTTTGCCCAACAAGCGTGGCCTGGCTCCATCCTACGAGCACATGAAAATTGATTTCTTTGGTTCGAAAGATGAACTGGTGCCGCTCGTAACCGGCCAGAAAGTGCTGGAAGATGCCGTGTTCATTAACTCCAATTCTACAATTTATTATGGTAACTTCAGCCAGGGCAAGGATTTGGATTATCAGACCTACAAGCTCCGGAAAACCCTGGTTTATGTGCTGGATGGCTTCCTGATTGTGAATGGTGTTGAGCTAGGCGAAAATGACCAGGTAAGACTTGAGGTTCAGGATATGATAACACTCCATGCCTCTTCCAAAGCATCGTTTATATTGGTGGATGTACCGGCTGTAGAAGCCAACTATTAAAGATAAAAACATTGCCTGAAGCGGCTATACCTGTTTTAACGGGTGTAGCCGTTTTTATTTTTGGTACAAGAGCCACGGGTTTGTTATATTCGCCTAAAATTGCAACTACACTCATGATTCTTAAAAGCGAGCGCCTGAATAACGTATCTTACGACCTGCGTGGACCGGTATACGAAAAAGCAAAAGCACTGGAACAACAGGGCCATTACATTACAAAACTCAACATCGGCAACCCGGCACCGTTCGGGTTTGAGGCTCCGCCTGCTATGGTGCAGTATATTGTTGATAACATGCACCTGGCGCAGGGATACTCTGACCACAAAGGCCTTTTAAGCTCCCGCGAAGCTGTAAAGCGCTACTACGAGGGCAAGGGCATCACCAACATACACGCCGATGACATTTTCCTGGGCAATGGCCTGAGCGAACTGATCATGCAATCGGTGCAGGCGCTGCTGAACGATGGCGATGAAGTGCTGGTACCATCCCCTGACTACCCGCTGTGGACGGCTGCTGTGCGTTTTGCCGGTGGTAAAGCCGTGCACTACCTTTGCGACGAGGAGGCAGAGTGGTTCCCGGATGTAGCAGATATCAAGAGCAAGATCAACAGCCGTACCAAGGCCATCGTTATCATCAACCCGAACAACCCGACTGGTGCCGTATACTCTAAAGAGTTGTTGCAGGAACTGGTGAAGGTAGCTGAAGAGCATAACCTGGTTGTTTTCTCAGACGAGATCTACGATAAAATTCTGTATGATGAAACGGAGTTTGTATCAACGGCAACTCTATCGGACGACGTTGTTTTTGTAACGCTGAGTGGCCTGTCTAAAAATTACCTGGCTGCCGGTTACCGTGCGGGCTGGGTACTGATCAGCGGTGCCAAGCATAAGGCAACCAGCTACATGGAAGGGCTTAACTTGCTGGCGAGCCTGCGTGTGTGCAGCAACGTGCCGGCACAGTTTGCACTGCAGGTTGCCTTAGAGGGCCCTACAACAGTAGACAGCCTGGTACTGCCAACAGGCAGGCTGGGGGAGCAACGCGCTATCTGCTACGAAAAGTTAAACGCCATACCGGGTATCAGCTGTGTAAAGCCAAAAGGTGCTTTTTACCTTTTCCCGAAAATTGATGTTAAGAAGTTTAACATCGAAAGCGACCAGCAATTTGTACTCGATTTTCTGGCTGCACACCATGTACTGCTGGTACACGGCAGTGGCTTTAACTGGCAGAAACCGGATCACTTCAGAGTGGTTTACCTGCCGGGTGCAGAAGAGCTGAGCCTGACGATGGATAAGCTTACTACGTTCCTGGAGACATACCAGCAGGGGAATACAAAACAGAAGCCATTGGAGCTA
>DATBUF010000659.1:0-6319 GCA_036516435.1 Pontibacter sp. | reverse complement strand
CGCCGGCCTGGGCCTCAAAGCTTATGCTCTTCAGTACCTGAATATCCGGGCGGGTAGGGTAGGAGAAAGCCACGTTTCGGTAGCTGATATTGCCCTGCACACGCGGCACCTGGCTCAGGGCACGCAGGCTCTTATCGGTGGGCTCTTCCTGCTCCTGCAGTATTTCCAGGATGCGCTCGGTAGCTCCCAAAGCCGATTGTACTTTGCCGTATAGTTCGCCCAGGCCACCCACCGATGCCCCGATAAAGGCCGTATACAGCACAAACGAAACCAGGTCGCCCTGCTGAATATCGCCGTTGGCTACCAGTGTGGCACCGTACCAGATCACGAGTATAATCCCACCGAACAAGCCAACTATAATAAAGGAGATAAACGCCCCGCGGTAGTTGGCTGTAGTAATTGCCGTTCTGACAGCTTTGCCCAGTGTGGTGCGGTAGCGGGCTACCTCAAACATCTCGTTCGTGAATGCTTTTACCGTATTAATGGCCTGTAGCGTCTCTTCAACTATAACATTCGTATTCGCCAGTTCGTCCTGCGTTTTCTTTGATAGGGTTTTAATGCGGCGGCCAAATACCAGCGCCAGCACAATCAGCACCGGAAACGTGGCCAGCATGAACAACGACAGCTTAATGGACGTCCACATGATGATGATAACCCCAACTATAAGCGTAGTGGTTTGCCGGAAAAGCTCTGCCAGCGTAATAGACATGGCATCCTGCACCTGGGCTACATCGGTGGTAATGCGGCTGGTGATTTCGCCTACGCGCCGCTTCTCGTAAAAGGAGATCGGCAGCTGCATAAACTTGCTGTACAGGTCACGGCGAATGTCGGCTACGGCGTTTTCGCTTACCTGGGCAAAAAAGTATACCCTGAAAAAGGAGAAGATGCCCTGCAGCAGAATCACACCAAACAGGCCCATCGCAATCACGTTGATGTCGGAGAGGGCACCTGTGTTAGTAGCGGCAGTGGAGTCGAAAAGCTGGCCTACCAGGTAGGGAAAGGCCATAAACGTAAGGCTGGAAAAAACCAGGAACGCCAGACCAACTATAAATTTATACTTGTAAGGTAATACGTAGTTGAAAATGCGGAGCCCGCGACGAAAGCTTTCCTTCGTAATCTTCTTTCGTTCTTCGCCGTCTTGTGCCCCTGTTTGCCCGAATCCGCGCTTTGCCATTAATAAAACTATAGGTTTAAACTATAAGCTGCAAAGGCTACCTGTCAGCCTTTGCAGGATTGTTTCAGGTATACAGTACAATGCCTGAAACAATCCTGCAAAGGTAAGCAATAAAGGCCATATTTATGGGGTTAAGAGTTGAGAGTTAAAAGTTGATGAGCTAACACCCTGTGTGGCTTAAGCTATAGTTGGATGGTACCAGATACCGTAAGTTTTGCATAAGTGCAACTTGTGGTAAACTATGGCAGCCAGTTTGTAACTGGCTTTCTGCGCAAGCAGAAGAGTATTCCATAGCTGAAGTCTATAGTTGGGTAAGCGTAGAAGCTATAGTTGTGCCAGTGTAGCAGCTATAGTTCTATAGTTCAAGCTATAGTTGG
The DNA here is from genome assembly GCA_036516435.1 of Pontibacter sp. Lineage (GTDB taxonomy): Bacteria > Bacteroidota > Bacteroidia > Cytophagales > Hymenobacteraceae > Pontibacter. Next base: position 4,768 of record DATBUF010000659.1, on the reverse strand, counting down.
TTCTTGCTTTTTTAAAGCAAAGCCAGCTACAAACTGGCTGCTATAGTTTACCACCAGTTACCGCTGCGCTCAAACTGGCGGTATGCTTTCTATTGGCAGAGCAACTCTTAACTCTTAACTACTTCCCCTGTGCCAGCTCTAAATCATCTATCCTGCCTGAAGAGATTGCGAACAAGCCGATGAAAGTAAGTAAACCGTTCAGGATGAGTACTTCAAAGCCGAACTCATAGCCATACAGCCACTCCACAGAGTTAGCGCTAATGATGTAGGTCAGGATTGGTGCGATGATGCAGATAGCCGGAACAAACTTATCGCGGATGGCGCGTTTGGTGTATAGTCCGAACGTGTACAGCCCCAGCAACGGCCCGTAAGTATAGCCGGCCACTTTAAATACAGCCGTAATTACGCTTTCAGAATTGAGCACATCAAACGCGATGATCACCAGCACCATCACCACCGATACACCAAAGTGCACGATGTAACGCAGGCGTACACGCTCGTGCTCAGAGCGCTCGCTGAAGTTCAGGAAATCGACGCAGAACGAAGTGGTAAGCGCTGTAAGAGCCGAGTCGGCGGAGGCGTAGGTGATGGCAATAATGCCAAGGATGAACACGATGCCCAGGAATGGTGTGAAATGGTTAAGCGCCAGAAACGGAAACACATCGTCGCCTTTGGCTGGCAGGTCTATCCCTTTAGAGCCGGCATAAATGTACAGCAGCGCACCCAGCGTCAGGAAAAGTAGATTCACGAACACCAGTATAATGCTGAACCAGAACATGTTTTTCTGGGCCTCGCCGATGTTTTTGCAGCTCAGGTTCTTTTGCATCATATCCTGATCCAGGCCAGTCATTACAATCGCGATAAAGGCGCCGGAGAAGAACTGCTTCAGGAAATACTTGCTGTCATTCACTTCCCAGAAAAATACCTGCGAATACTCGCTGGCCTGCACGCGGTCTATCAGGCCCTGAAAGCCCAGGTTCAGCTCGTCTGAGATCAGCCAGATAGTGGTAACAACCGCGATCAGCATGGCTGTGGTCTGGAAAGTATCGGTCCAGATAATGGTTTTCATACCGCCCCGGAACGTGTATACCCAGATCAGAAGGATGGTAATGATCACCGAAACGGCAAACGGGATACCCAAGTCATCAAATACAGCCAACTGCAGCACACCTGCCACCAGGAACAGGCGGATAGAGGCACCCAACGTGCGGGAAAGTAAAAAGAAAGCCGCCCCGGTTTTATAGGACCAGTAGCCAAAGCGCTGTTCCAGGTAAGTATAAATCGAAACCAGGTTCAGCCTGTAGTATAGCGGCATCAGCACCGTAGCAATCACAAAATAGCCCAGCAGGTAACCCAGCACCAGCTGCAGGTACGAAAACTGCGCCCCCTTTACCATGCCCGGAATGGAAACGAACGTAACCCCCGAAAGCGAGGTGCCGATCATACCAAAGGCCACCACATACCACGGCGACTGCCTGTTTGCCAGGAAAAAAGTCTCAGAGTCGGTGTTTTTGCTGGTGAACCAGGAGATAAGTATAAGTATACAAAAGTAACCTATAATCAGGCTGATGATCAGGGTTGAAGACATAGGGCTGTCTGTTAGTTAAGTGTAGCCGCAAATATAGAAAAAAGTACAACCTCTGTTGCAGTTGCTTTAGCCCAGATCGCGGAGCAGCAGCGGTTCGCCAATAGCAGGTAGCTTTAACCCACTCATCAGGCCTGTTGCGGCAATCTGCTCCAGCAGCCGCACCGGCTCACTGGCCGGCTCATCCGACAGGTCGAACGTGCCATAGTGCATGGGTATAAAAGTGCCTCCGCGCAGCAGGTTGTAGGCCCGCACAGCCTCATGCGGGTTCAGGTGGCTGCGCTGCATCATAAAAGCGGGCTTGTAAGCGCCCACGGGCATTACACAGATATCCATCGGGCCAAATACATCGGCTATCTCCTCAAAGTGACCGTTAAAACCGGTATCTCCGGCAAAGTAGATGGTCTGCTCGTTTGTTCTGATCACGAAGCCACCCCAGAGTACCTCATTCATGTCGAACAGCCCGCGGCGGTGCCAGTGCGAGGCCGGTACAAAGTATACCTCGAGGGCATCCGGAACAAGATCGTAGCGCTGGTACCAGCCTGCTTCCTGGTAGGGCAGGTGTTTGCTGGCACTCCGGATCAGGCTGCCTGCCCGGAGCGGTGCCAAAACTTTAACCTGCGGGTTGTTGCGGCAAACAGTCCGGAGCGAATCAATATCCAGGTGGTCGCGGTGCGCGTGCGAGAGCAGTATAAAATCAATGTTCCTGAGATCTTCAGGTGCGCAGGGCAAACCCACACGGCGCTTCAGCAGGGGCAGGTCGTAAAATACGGGGTCGGTCAGGAAGGTGATGCCCTGTATCCGCATAAAAAAGGTAGCGTGCCCGAGCCACACGATCAAGTCTTCCGAAGCCTGTATAAAGTCGCTGCCAGTTTGCAGGTGTGGCGTATAGTTGTCGGCTTTTTTCTCAGCTTTCTGCGGGTTGGTCGAAAATTTCCAGCGCAGTACGTTGCTGAAATCAGGCTCGTATAGTTCGTCGCCGTTGGCAAAGCGGTTGTTGATGATCTTGTTGCCTTTGTAGCCGGGCTTTGCGGTCTCCAGCTTCGGGTTGTTGATATGCCTTACCTTTGGTTCCTTGTTCTGCAAAGTATAAAAACGCTTGGTGATGGTATTAATAAACTCTGAATGGCCTGTCCGGGTTAGGCACAGGTAAATAAAAAACGCTCTCCTGTTGCCGGGAAAGCGCCTTGCTAAATTTAAATGCTGCTGTTAGTAGCCGAACGGGCTGTTGCCGAAACCGGAATGATAAAACGGGCTATAGTATGGCGAAGCACCATCGGTATAACGCACCGCACCGGTTACTGAGAAGTTATTTGTGATCTTGTAAGTAGCACTGAAATCGGCTCCCTGGCGACCCATAAAGTTATAGTTGTTATAAGCACCTAGTTCTTTTGGCATGGCAGAAAGGTCTTTCCATACATTGCCGCTCAGGATCAGTCTGTCATTTACCAGGTAATCTCCGCCTACGCTTACAATGTACTGCTGCTGGCCGTTGGTGCGGCGCATAGCAGTGCCGCCTTCGGTAGTTGTAACGGCATAGTGCTGGGGCATGGTATGCACATACGTAAAGCTGGCGTACCCTCTGAAGCGGTCTGTTACCTGGTAGCGTGCGGTAGGCTGCACATAGGTGCTGGCCCCGAAGTAGCTGTTGTAGCTGGCACCCAGGTTCAGGTTATAGCTCAGGCGTGGTGCCACAGGTGTAGTGCTTATAGTTGGTTTCATGTCTGTCTGGGCCATGGCGTTTCCGGCAAAGCACAGCAGGCAGATCAGTGCTATTTTTACTAATATCTTCACGTGAAATAAATTCTGCAGTTTGGTTCTACTAAGTTAGCAGGTATACGTGTTAAAAACAAGTGCGTCTGAACCGCAGGGTAATGGGCGTCAGGTGGATTAGTGTGATCATCCTGTTCATCTATTACATCTCATTGCCCTGCGGTTCAGACTAGTTTACTCTTTTGCCTGGGCGCCAATCCAGTTGCTGCGGAACTGCTGCATGGCAGGTGTCAGCTCTTTGCCGATGTTCTCATACAGCACTACTTCCAGTGCAGGAACCTCATCCAACGTTATAGTTGCGTTGTGGGTGGTGCCGCGGCTCAGGTACGTAACCGGGATAGTGTCGCCTGGTTTGCGCTTCTCAAGTACTTTTTTCAGGTCTTTTTCACTTCGGATTTTCCTGTTATCCAGGGTCAGAATCACGTCCTGGCGATCGAGGCCTGCTTTGTAGGCGGCAGAAGTAACCATGGTGCCGAAGGTGAGGGTTGCCCCGTTTTTGTCAAACTTAAAAGCGTTGGTGCCTAAGGTTGCCACACCCGGCCTGGCTTTGCGCAGCTCAAACCCGGCTTGTGCCAGCAGCGGAGCAAAATCAGGGAGTTCGGAGCCGTTTACGTAGCTGCGGAATACTGTCTCAGCCCAGGCTTTGTCGCCACTCACTTCAGCTAAAGTTTGCTGCAGATCGGTGAGTACGTAGGGCTTTTCGGTCTGGCCATACTTGCGCCAGAGGGCCTGCATGTAATCATCCAGTGTTTTGTTATAGTTCTGGCGCAGTGTCAGGTCCAGGGCCATGCCCAGCATGCTGCCATAGGTGTAGTACGAGATAAACGTGTTGTGGCGGTTTACGGCGTCTACCGAGCGGGCGGCATCCACAAAAGGGGCCTGCTTGCTCATCTCCACCAGACTATGGTACTGGCGGCCCGGCGAAAGCAGCACGTAGTTCAGGTCTCCGGTCAGGCCTTCGGCAAAAGCTTTGGCATTGATGATACCGCTGCGGGGCATGGTCAGGTCGCCGTAGTAGCTGGTAAATCCTTCGGCGAGCCACAGCGCTTCGCTCATATTTGCCTCCTGGTAGTTAAAGGGCTCCAGGCTTCTAGGGCGCAGGCGCTCTACATTCCAGGCATGAAAAAACTCATGCGACACGGTGCCCAGCTGACCGAGCATGGCTTTGGCAAGCGGCTGCGAACTGGTAACTATAGTGGAGTTGCGGTGCTCCATGCCATCGCCGGATGCCTGTGGCATGTAGCAGCCAATAAACGTGTAGAGGCCAAAGTCAAAGTTGGGTAGCTCCCCGAAAACGGCGCGTTGCTCGGCTACAATCTGCTTGGTTTTCTGCACATAGTCGTTAAACTGCTCTTTGGTACCGGTGTGGTGCAGGGTTACCTGTATGGTTTTGGTCTTGCCCTTTTCCTG
>DATBUF010000658.1:0-3963 GCA_036516435.1 Pontibacter sp. | reverse complement strand
AGTTGTACTGGGCAGCAATTGGAATACGTATGTAGAGTGCTGATTCAGCAATTTTTTCTTCAGTAAACGTCTGAAAAAACTCGCGCTTGTAGTAAGAGTAATTATAACTCATCAGGCCGATTCCAACCTTAGCTGAGATCTGCCTGCTTTTATCCGGATGTAGTATATCCCAGAAGTAGCCTCCTGAATAACCTTCTCCTTCGTGATCAGTCTTGCCGTCAGATATAAATCCTTTAATATAGAATGCCTCAATTCCGTGTTTAACAGTAGCCTTGACTTTAGATGCATGTACCTGAGTTTGCATTTCGGGCGCCATACACAAATTGTACTTGCTTACTTCGCCCATAATGCTCTTGTCATTAAATGTCAGTCGGTCTAGGTTATCTTTATACCCTTTACAGTCACTGAAAACAGCTCGCAGCACACCTTTATAGCGCGGGTTTGTCTTCAGAATCCCCCCGCTAAGCGTTTCGTATAGCCCTAGGGTATAATAAGTATTATTCTTTTTTAGGATATACAGGTTAGTGTTCTGTTTACTTAAAACAATAGCTTGTTCTTCCTCTGGTATTGGTAACTTATAAAGTTGCGTGTAGCCACTGGTTAGTAGTTTTGCAAAGCGTTTAACTTGGGTTATAGTTGTGCCTGTAAGGATCTCAGCCTCTATTGTAGTGTAAACTATACCCGAATTGCCGAATGAGAAAGAGCTGATATCCTGAGGTGTGTAAGCAGTACTGTTCTCAGCCTCAAAATCCTTCTTGAACTCAATAGACTTAGTTAAGTTTATCTCAGGAACATTTCTGATGTAACCATGCAATGTATCAGCATGCTGTACAACATAGCCTTTCTCGAAAGAACTAACCTGCGCTGCTGCCTGCAGGCTGATAAAAGAAAATAATAGTAAAAGAATTGTAAAGATATTATTCATTTGGCGCTTGTTTTAAAGTACTGTGTTGGAAGTATAATTATAAAAAAAGCGGCATAACACCGCTTTCTAAATTTACAAATATTTTAGAATTAATATATTATTTCGGATCGTAAGCCCACTTCAAGTAAATGGCACCCCAGGTAAAACCGCCACCGAAGGCTGCCAGTACCAGGTTGTCGCCTTTCTTTAGTTGGCTCTCGTACTCCCACAGGCAAAGCGGAATAGTGCCGCTGGTCGTGTTGCCATATTTGTGGATGTTCAGCATAACCTTTTCGTTGCTCAGGCCCATGCGGTTAGCGGTTGCCTCAATAATTCGTTTGTTCGCCTGGTGCGGTACCAGCCAGGCAACATCTTCGCCTGTCAGGTTGTTGCGTTCCATTACTTCGGCAGACACGTCGGCCATACCTTTTACGGCAAACTTAAATACTGCCTGGCCTTCCTGGTAAGCGTAGTGCTCACGGGCTTGTATTGTTTCTATAGTTGCTGGTTTACGACTGCCACCGGCTTTCATGTGCAGGTATTGTGCACCGGTACCATCAGATTTCAGCACCGAGTCAACTATACCCAAGCCTTCCGTGTTTGGCTCCAGCATAACAGCGCCGCCGCCATCACCAAAAATAATGCAGGTTGCTCTGTCGGTATAGTCTATAATAGACGACATTTTATCAGCACCAACTACTATAACTTTTTTGTACTGACCAGACTCCACAAATTTAGAACCGGTTACCAGCGCATACAGGAAGCCGGAGCAGGCCGCCTGCAGGTCGTAGCCGAATGCGTTTACAGCGCCTACTTCTGCTGTGATCAGGTTGGCTGTGGCCGGGAAGACCATGTCCGGGGTAGTAGTAGCGCAAATGAGCAGGTCTACTTCTTCTGCTTTGGTATTTGTCTTTTTAAGAAGCTCTAAAACTGCAGGTACTGCCAGGTGCGATGTGCCCTTTCCTTCGCCTTTTAAAATGCGCCTCTCCTTAATGCCGGTCCTTGACGTGATCCATTCATCATTGGTTTCCACCATTGTTTCAAGTTCCTTGTTGGTTAGCACGTAATCGGGGACGTAGCCTGCTACACCAGTTATTGCGGCAGTAATTTTACTCATCTTAAAAGGTATTTGGTTGTTAGATTAAGGCGGGCAAGATACAAAAAAACTTGGCACATGCGCTCGGTTCCTTAAAAAGTTACCTGAAACGGCTTGTGCCAAGTTCGTGTTGCGGCGTATGCCACGGATATTATTCGTTATAGTTCTTTCTGAAGCGCTCTGATAGATTAGTAGCCACCATTTTCTGCGCCTGTAGCACCATATTGCATATAGCTTTAGGTGTTGACACGCCGTGGCCGATTACTGCATTACCATTTATACCCAGGATAGGGCTGCCGCCTTCATCTTCATAGTTAAACTTGTCGAAGAACGGATCGTGCATGTTCTTCTCGTTCAGGATGTCGTAGATAGACTCCGCCATTTTAAGGATAATGTTGCCGGTATAACCGTCGCAAACTATAACGTCTGCCTTATCATTAAATACATCGCGGCCTTCTATGTTACCTATAAAGTTGATGGTGCTGTTAACCTTCAGGCGTTGGTGGGCGGCCTGTGTATTCACAGTGCCTTTTCCTTCCTCTTCGCCCAAGTTCATCAGACCAACTTTCGGATTCTGAATATTGAGTACATACTTGGCATAAATAGAGCCAAGTTCAGCAAATTGTTCCAGTACTTCCGGCTTGCAATCAGCATTTGCACCCACATCCAGCATAATACCATAACCACCTTTCAGCTTCGGAACAAGTCCGGCAATAGATGGCCTCAGTATACCGTCAATCGCTTTTACACTGAACATGGCCCCTACCAGCATGGCACCGGTGTTACCTGCACTGCAGAAAGCGTCTGCTTTCCCGGCTTTCAGTAACCCGTAACCAACCGCAATACTGGAGTCAGGTTTTTGTGTAAGTGCTTTGGTAGGATGCTCTCCCATTTCAATCACCTGGCTGGCATTAACCACTTTAATGCCAGTTCCGGTATATCCGTATTCCTGCAGCTGTGCTCGTACAATATCTTCCTTGCCTATCAGCAGGATTTCATATTGTTCATCAAGCTGCTGTGCGGCAAGTATAGCACCTTTCACATTTGCGTCCGGTGCATAATCGCCGCCCATAGCGTCTAAGGCGATCCTCATGTAGTGGTTGGTATTAACTATACAGAACTAAAACTAAAAGCAGCTAATGCTTACTGGGCGTTAGTTGTATAATTTTTGATTGCCAGTTTGCCTTTGTGATACAGGTCACCTTCTACTACATAAGCATGGTGGAACAGGTGCGGAGTATCTGTGGTAGGGCAGATCGCAATGGCTTTCTCAGAAAGTTTATAGTGAGTTCTTCTCTTATCTCTTCTGGTCTTCGAAATCTTACGTTTAGGATGTGCCATTTTCTAGTTAAATAATTTATTTACTGTTGTTTATAATTCGTTAAGCTACTACTAATTAAGGTTCTTCAGTGCATCCCAGCGTGGGTCAATGTCGTCATCGTCATCATCCTCATTGCTGTCATCGGCTGCGTTACCGGCATTTTTGGAAGAGTAGATCAGGATATCCTCCTCACTGTCTTCGTCCAGTTCTTCCAGGAACCGTGGATGCAGCTTCTTCATCGGCAGCGATAACCCGATGTAATCATACAGGTGTTGCGCCAGATTAATCTGCTGTGTCTCGAATGCGATCTGCCACAGGTCTTCGTCCAGTTCTTTGTCTTCAGATCCGAACTTCATCCGGAAGGTCTCCTGCACATCTACCGGCTGGTCAAACTCTTCCAGGCTTCTGTCGCAGGTAATGCGTACGGTTCCCTGAATATCAAAATGCAGTGTCAGCAGCGTTTCGGTCTTCTCAAGCTCTACATCAGCGTGCAGTTTGCCGCCATGGATGATCTCTCCGCTGAAAAGGTCAAAGAAAGAATCATCCATATCAAACTCGTACTGGTGCGTTTTATTGCTGAGTTTGGCAATGTTGATCTCGTAATCTTTTAGCTTCTTCACTACCTTTTTTTATTGCAAGTTG
>DATBUF010000657.1:0-7865 GCA_036516435.1 Pontibacter sp. | reverse complement strand
TTGGGTGGCCTGCTCGCCGGTAACCGTTACTTTCAGGTCAGCGGGCAGTACGGTGCCTTCCATGTCGCTCAGCAAGTCATCTATTTTGTTAGATGCCTCGATCAGGTTTTCGCCGCTGCGCTTGATGACGCTCAGGGTAATCACAGGCTCGTTATCCAGGCGAGCGAAGCTTTCCTGTTCTTCAAAACCCTCTTTCACCGATGCGATTTCTTTCAGCTGGATGTTGGCTCCGGCCACCGACTTCACTATAATGTCGCCGATCTTGTTCGGGTCTACATACTGCCCTACAATACGCACAGAGCGCTTCATTTCGCCTACCGTTACGTTTCCGCCCGATAAGGTCATGTTCTCCATGGCAATGGCACGCTCAATATCGCTGAAGGTAACCTGTGCGGCCTGCATTTTATACATGTCCACATCTACCTGTACTTCCTTGTCCAGGGCGCCTACCATGTCCACGCGGGTTATCTCCGATAGCGACTCAATGCGATCCTGTATGTCTTCGGCATAATTCTTCAGCTGGTCCAGGCTATAGTTACCCGATACGTTTACCTGCATGATCGGGAACTCCGAGAAGTTTACATCCTGCACGCTCGGCTCCTGGTCCAGGTCGGTAGGCAGGTCGGAGCGGGCTTTATCCACAGCATCTTTCACCTGCTGCTTCGCCTCGGCCACATCTACATCGGTGTTAAACTCCACCACCACCATCGAGAAATCCTGAATAGAGTTGGAGGTGATCTTTTTAACCCCGGAAATAGATTTGATTTCCTTCTCAATGGGGCGTGTCACCAGGTTCTCCATATCGGTTGGCGACGTACCCGGGTACACAGTGCCTACAAACACCGTCGGGATCACAATGTCCGGGAAGTTCTCTTTCTGAATATTGATGTAAGAGAAAATACCCCAGATCGAAAGTATGATCGTGATGATGTAGATACTGGTTTTGTTATCGATAGACCAGCTGGTTGGCTTAAAATATTTCATAGTTTTACTGGTTCTAAGTTTACTTCTGGCTCAGGCTGTTGCCACCCTGGTCAAATACCACCGGCTGGCCCTCGTTCAGGTTCTGGTACCCGGCCGTAATGATCTGGTCGTTGGCTGCGAGGCCGCTGAGTACTTCGGTTTTGCCCTGGTAGGTCTGGCCGGTTTTTACCTCGCGCTTGGCTGCCACATAGGTATCGCCTTCCTTCTGCGCCACATACACGTACTCCGATTTTTCGTCTTTCTGCACCAGGTTTACCGGCACCACAATGGTGTTGTCGTTCTTATAGTTCCGGATGCGTACTACGGCCACCAGGTTCGGGCGCAGCTCTACTGCCTTGCCATCTTTTAACTTGAGCTCTACTGTAAACGTGCGGCTGGTCGGGTTAATGAATTTGCCCACTACGCTTACCTCGGTTTCTACTTCTTTATCCAGGTCCGGGAAGTAAACTATAGCTTTATCTCCTTTGTTGATGCGGGTTAAATATGCTTCGGATACTTCGGCTACAATTTTGCCACCTGCTATGTTCACCACCCGGATAATGCCCATACCCGGTGCCACTGCCTCGCCCGCATTCGGAATTACTTCATCTACCACGCCGCTGATCGGGGCCTTTATATTAAACTGGTCGCGCTGCTGCTGCAGGGCTGCCAGGTTGCGTTCCAGTGCCTCCTTGTTGTTTTTAGCGGTCAGGTATTGCATTTCGGTGCCTATTTTCTGGTCCCAGAGGTTCTTCTGCTTTTCAAAAGCGATGCGGGCCAGGTCCAGGCGGGTGCGTAGTTCGGCAATGTTCTGTTCCAATACCTGTGCATCTATAGTGGCCATGGTCTGGCCTTTACTCACGCGGTCGCCGGGCTGCACGCGCACACTGGTCAGTACACCGGGCACGCGGGCACTTACAAACACGTTCTGGTCAAAATCAACACGGCCCTGCATCTCCAGGTAATGGCTGAATGTACCTGGCTGCAGCGTAACTACCGATACCGGAACCGTTTTCTTCGGTCTGTTAACTTTTTTGCCTTCTGCTTTCAGCTGCGTTTCCAGGTCGGCAATCTGCTTTTCGATAGTTGCCTGTTGCTCGCGCAGGTCTGCCAGTTGGGCTTCTTTATCGTTGGCCTTGCTACCGCAGGAGGCAACACTCAGCAGAAGTGCTACAGCGGCGAAGCCAGCAATGCGGTTCATGTTTAGGAGGATATTGTTTTTCATGGTTTTATTTTGTGATCAGGGTACCTTTGGCTTTTTCTAAATTTACTTTGGCTACCAGCGCATCGTAGATGGCGGCGTAATAGTTGGTTTGCGCCTGGCGCAGGTCAGTTTCCGCGGTTATCACTTCCAGGTTAGAGCCTACGCCCTCCTGAAACTTTATTTTAGAAACACGGGCGATGCTCTCGGCCAGGGCCAGGTTTTCCTGTTGCGATTTCAATACATCCAGGGAGTTGGTGAGCTCGGTGGAGGCTTGCTCCAGTTGCAGGTCTATGCTTTGGCGGAGTGTCTCGAAGCCGTATTTGGTGTTCTCGAGGCGCAGTTTTGCCTGCTGTACCTGGTAGTGCCTGCGCAGCCCATCAAAAATCGGAACCTGCAGTTGCGCCCCTACATACCCGAAGTCGAACCAGTTGCGGTCGGTAGTATTGTTTGCTCCTGCCCGCACGTTCATCACATCCGAAAACGACTCGCCCACGCCACTATAGCCGTAGCGGGCATTTAAGTATAGTTTAGGCAGGTAGCCGGAGTTCAGGTTGCGTATGTCCAGGGTAGCCAGGTCGCGCTGTGTTTCCAGTATCGAGTACTCGATGCGGTTGCTATAGTTGAAGTTCTGCGGGGCGGCGGGAGCTACATCCACTTCTACTTCGCTTAGCTCATCGGTCAGCACGATCTGCTGTTGCTGCGGCAGGCCCATCTGGAACTTGAGCAGGCTCTCGCTGAGCTGCATCAGGCGCTCTGCCTTTTGCTGCTCTACTTTCAGGTTGTTGTAAGATACCCGCAGACGGTCTACGTCCAGCTGCTCGGCCACCCCGTTCTGGAACATGACACGGGTCTGGTTCAGCAGGGTATCCAGGCGTACCAGGTTCTGGTTCAGGAGCTCCATGCGTTCGCGGTTTACCAGCACGCCGTAGTAGGCTTTACTTACCTGCTCGGCAATGTCGATCTGGGTCTGGGCTGTGTTCTTGCGCGAGAGCTCGGTGTAGGTTTTTGCTGCTTTCAGCCCGATCAGGTAAGAGCCATCAAACAGGAGCTGGCTACCGGTTATGGCGGCGCTGCCGTTGTAAGGCTGCACAAACGTGATGGCCTGTAAGCCACCGTCGCCGGGTCTGGGCTCTGGTGCAGAGTAGGTAGGCGTAAGCGTAATCGGCTGCCCTGATGCCAGTTGCTCGGGGGTGATAACAAAGGGATCCAGCACCTGCGGAATACCACCAAAATCACTGGGATCTAACAGCGTTTTCTGCTGTATAAAGTTATTGCCTACTTCTGCTGCGGCATTTAGCTGGGGCAAGCCCATCGCCCTGATCTCACCCGTTCTGGCTTTGGCAATCTTTTCTTCGTTCTGGGCTGCCTTTAGGTTTGCTCTGTTTTGCAGGGCATAGTCTATGCTTTGCTGCAAGCTAAACTGCTGCGCCTCCTGGGCCTGTGCCCCGGAATAGCCGAACAGCAGCAGTACAGCAGCCAGTAGCGTTACTCTTTTCTTCATGTTTTATTCTGGTCAGGTAGTAGGTTATTCTTCTTCTTTAATGTGCTTCAGCTCGTTTATCAGCTTGTGGCCTTTTAGTGTGGCCAGCCCAAGCATGTAATGTTCCAGGGTAGCCAGTTGCACACGCTTCAGATCGTACTTATGTGGCGGGAACAGCACTGGGTTAAAAGGCAGTTCTACCTGCACCAGCCGTATTTTTGCCATCACATCCACGTCCAGGTCTTTGCGGTAGAGGCCTTCTTTTATGCCACGCAGCAGGTTCAGCTTTATCTTCTCAAACATGTAATCGTCGCGGTGCTGCATCCATAGTTTCCAGGCTTCGGGATGATACTTTTGCAGGTCGTGGAAAACAGAAGGGTGAAACTGGTTGAAAAGCTCCCGGGTCATGCCCATGATGTTAAAAAGCTCCTCGATAGCGTTGCCGGAATCCTGAAAATGCACTTCGCAACGTTGCTGCATGTCCTCCAGGTAAGCGCCAGTTGAGGCGATCACAATCTCATTCTTATTGCTGAACCACTTGTAGATGGTTTTTTTAGACATGCCCAGGAACTGCGCAATATCATCCATCGACACGCTTTTGATGCCGCGCTGGCAAAATAGCTGAAAGGCTGTTTCAGATATTTTCTTTCTGGCGTCTGTTATCTCCTCTAATGCTGCATTGCTCATGATGGCACAAAACTATGGAAACGATTTTTATTCCCAAAGTTTCCTGTGTTAAATTTTTATGACCAAAGTGCACGTAACCGATTCACTTCCAGCTAAATTTAAAAAAGCTATATTCCAAGTACATGCTATGTTTTCAGGCAGAATGAGGCCCTTGGTAAGCTAAACTATAGTTAACTATAGCAAAGGAGAAGGGGAGGTGGCTAGCGCGTGCGGTAGTAACCCGGAAGATTACAACTAAAAAAATTACAGGCCCAGCACTGTCCGCAGTTTGGTATAACCACTCTTGCTGAGCGGAAGGCGCACACCGTTCTTGAGCAGGGCTACATGGCTGTCTTTCTCTGAGGGTTCTATGCGGGTGATCTGGGCAATCGGAACTATAAACGAGCGGTGTACGCGCACAAACTGAGCTGGGTCCAGTGTTTGCTCGTAATAGCCCATGGTCTTCTTCTTCAGGAACAGGCCGTCTTTGGTGTGGATCTTCACATAATCATCGTAAGCTTCCAGGTACAGCACCTCCTGCACAGGGATGATCCGGATGTCGTTTCCGGCTTTCACTACAATGCGGGTACGCTCTTCAGGCTGCTTGGCGGGTACTTCGCTCAAATCTATAGTTGCAGGTTTGGCTATAGTTTCAGAAGCGCGTTTCTCCTGCCACTTTTTAAGAGCTGCATCAAAGCGCTCCTGGCTGAAAGGCTTCAGCAGGTAATCCACGGCATTGGCTTCGAAGGCTTTCAGGGCATAGTTATCGAAAGCAGTGGTAAAGATTATACCCGGCTGCTGCTCCACCAGTTCCAGCATTTCAAACCCGTTTATCTTGGGCATCTGCACATCCAGAAAAATCAGGTCGGGCTGGTGCTGTTTGATGGCTTTTATACCTTCAAAACCATCGCCGCATTCCTGTGCTATCGTTACATCGGGGTGCTGCTGCAGGTACTCGGCCACTATACTGCGGGCCAGCGGTTCGTCGTCAATTATGAGGCACTTGATCATAGTTTTGTGGTATAGTTACGGTGGTGGTAAATTGGTTTTCGTGCTGCTGCGTTTGTACCAGGTCGTGGCGGGCATAGAGCAGGTATAGCCTGCGCTGCACCGAGCTCAACCCAAAGCCGGTGCCTTCCTGCGCCTGCACGGCATCTGCATCAAACGGGTTCTGTACCTGTATTATAAGTTTGCCATCCTCTTTTGCAGCGTTTATAGTTATGGTAGTATCGCCGGTGGTGCCGTAAAGGCCAAACTTAATGGCATTCTCAACTACAGGTTGCAACAGTAAAGCGGGTAATGCCAGGGCTTTTGCTTCTTCGGTTACATCAACTATAGTTTGCAGCCGGTACCCGAAGCGTACTTTTTCGATGGCTAAGTATAGTTCCAGCTGCTTCAGTTCTTCTGAGAGCGTTACTTTCTGCTGGTTGTCTTTCTTTAATGTGCCCCGCAAAAAATCGGAAAGTTGCTGCACCATCGTCCGGGCTTGCTGTGGCTTTGTTACTGCCAGCGCACTAATCGAATTCAGGCTGTTAAACAGAAAGTGTGGCTGCAGTTGCTGCCGTAAAGTATATAGTTCTGCTTCGCGGGCCAGCTTTTCGGTGGCGGCTTTTCGTGCTTCCAGGTGGCGTTGCTCTTTGGTATAAAACCAGAACCAGTTTATCAGCAATAATAACAGCAGCAATAACCACCCAAATACCAGCCGCATCGGTAGCGAGTCTCCTACAAAAGACAAGTATAGTTTGTTGGTTATGAGGCTGTCAATTAACAAACTATAAACCAGCGTACAGATGCCTGCCAAACCCAGACTCCAGGTTAGGAGCATTGCTCCCTGGCGCAAGGTGGGTTGGTAGTAGCGTAGCCCTGTGCCTGCTGCGTAGCCGGCTATAGTTAGCAGCAGGTTATAGAGCAGCGCATCTTTCAGAGTCAGGTACAGACTATAGTTTGCCGGTAAAAGCACCAGTACAAATACCCCAGACCAGAAAACCGCCCACGCTACATATAGCCAGATTACTCTAGTTGGAGCCATGTTCTGCAGCCGTATAAATTAGTAGCTCTTGATGTCGAGGCCGCCGAAGAGGGCAGTACCTTTTATGATAAGCACTTTGCTTGGGTCGTAGCCGCCGGGCAGCATCATGCGTTTATCCGATACGCCGCCTAATATAGCCACCACCTCAGAGCGCACTTCCCAATGCGGCGGTATGATCAGCGAGGTTCCCCCAAAAATCTGCGTTGTATCCAGCACAACCGGCTGCTGTATATCTGCCTGCGAAAAGTTAAGTTCGTTGCCACCAAACACGCTCACTACTTCGCCGCCCTTAAAATTCTTAGACAGAATGTTGCGTTTTACCCCACCAAAAATGGCAGTAGAGTTTACATAATCGTCTCCGGAAGCAGTTGAGTCTGTTGCAAAAGCATTTTCAGTGGTCGTGCTGGCAGGCACTACACCGTAAGGCGGAGTTGCTGTTGTACCGCTTGTATGGTAGTGGCGGGAGCTATGCCTTGGTTTCAGCATCACCCAAAGCCCGATAACAATGATCACGATTGGCCAGAGGTAATTGCGAAACGAGATGCCCGGTACATAATCATCGATCAGGAAAATGACGCCTAAGGCCACTGGTAAAATCCAGCCCGGGTTGCGGAACGAGTGCCTGAACCCGATAAATAAACCTACGAGAATCGGAATCATCTGCCATGAGAAGACCCAGCGCGGCAAAAAGACAACATTCATTTTGTAAGCCAGCAGCACGACACCTACCAGTATAAGCACCAGGCCACCCATTACACGGCCACTTCTGTTGTCGGAACGGTTTTTCCAGTTCTTGTAGCCTTTGTTTGTGTTCAGACCTTGATTTTCCATAGTTATTTTGTTTTAATTTCTGATCAAATGTACTTCAATCAGAAAGCACCGGCTATAGTTAATAGGCTGGTAAAGGTAAAAAGTCGGTAAGCTACAGGGTTGCGTCGGTAAACGCCGAATCCGTTTTGCTTGCCGCTGCTGTTAAGTATAGTAAAGTAACTATATTGTTTTAATTCCGGAGAGTATAGTCTGGTGTTTTTTGTCTGAACCAGAGTTTTTATTCTTTTTCCAACCGTTCCCTAAGAATTTGTCTGAATCAGGATTTTCAGGATTAGGTATATTTTCAGGATTAGGGTTTCGACGTATTTACAACTATAGTTTCATAGTTACAGCCTTCTACTGTAGCCGGCTGTAGTTTGGCCCTCCGGCCCAGTTGAGTTACAAACTCAACATCATGGTTAGACACGGGTTACAAACCCGCGCCAGCAATAAACTTCTGCTATTGTTATAGTTGCAGCTATGGTGCTATAGTTCCAGACCAAGAACGGACAGGTCGCGACCTGTCCCTACGGATCTACAACCACGAGCAAGGCGATGCAACTATAGCTTGCTGAACTAAACTATAGTTTAGCTATGAGAAAGATGTCAGTCTTTGGGTTGAGCGCCTTTGACTTGTTGCGGTGCCGCAGGCAATCCGACGCAGGAGGGTAGCAAGAAGGCAGCAGCGCGATGCCCGAAGACGGGGCCGCTCG
>DATBUF010000656.1:0-6330 GCA_036516435.1 Pontibacter sp. | reverse complement strand
GTGCCCAGTGAGATACTAGGGTTAGCCGGTTTTAGATGAAGGTATACATCTTCGGCAGTAGGGTGATGCCCGTGCAGCGCCATCACCGACTCAAATACCACAATGCGCTGGTGCGTAGCTTTCAGGCCACCGGCTAACAGGCGATTGCGGAGTTCATCCCGGGTCAGGTTTTGCATCATTCCTAAATAAGAAGTTTTCTTATTTGATAAATTTTCCTGCAAAGGTAGGGCAAAAGGAAGTACCGCGCAAGCGAACCTGTATTATATTTATGTAAAAGGTAATGAGGGGTTTATGCGTAAGTGCCTGTGAAATAGCACAAAAGTGAGTGCATTGGCTTTGTACGTGAGGATACAGGTATGGCAAGAGGGCAGGTTGTGACCAAATAAAGTTGCAGGCTCTAAACCGAAGCAGTTAGTAGATTTATAGTTTAGAACAGTCTGATCTATAGTTAAGCCGGGAGTATAAACTATACTTCTATAGTTTTAGCATCACATCGTCTGCCTTCTTTAACCTAAGGGATTGTGCCTCTGTTTCTTCCAACTACAGGTCTGGCGGTATTGCAGCTTGTAACTGAAAGAAACAGAGGTGTATCAGTAATTAACGGCCTTTAAATTCCGGGCTGCGTTTTTCTACAAAAGCATTCATGCCTTCCTTCTGGTCTTCGGAGGCGAAGCAGAGATAGAAGTTTTTGCGCTCAAAGTACAAGCCCTCGTCCAGGTTGGTTTCAAAAGAGCGGTTTACGGCTTCTTTAGCCAGTTTTGCAGCTACCGGCGACATTTTTGCAATCTCAGCAGCCAGCTTAAAGGCTTCCTCCAGGTATAGCTCTACCGGCACTACGCGGTTTACCAGGCCATGTTTTTCAGCCTCTTCGGCGCTCATAAATTTACCGGTCAGCACCATTTCCATGGCTTTGGCCTTGCCAATGGCTTTGGTCAGGCGCTGTGTGCCACCAGCTCCCGGCATCACGCCAATCTTAATTTCAGGCTGGCCAAACTGTGCTGTCTCCGAAGCAATGATCATATCGCAGGTCATGGCCAGTTCGCATCCGCCACCCAGTGCAAAGCCCGAAACAGCAGCTATAATCGGCTTTTTGGTCTTCCGGATCTGGTCCCAGGTAGAGAACTGGTCGATGTTGAGCATATCAATAGCGGTTTTGCCGGCCATTTGCTTTATGTCGGCACCAGCGGCAAAGGCGCGTTCGTTGCCTGTAATAATGATGGCGCGTACTTCGTCATTGTCATCCAGTTCTTTCAGAGCATCGCGCAGCTCGCCCATCAGTTGCAGGTTCAGGGCATTCAGCTCTTTAGGGCGGTTTAGTTGGATGAGTGCTACATGGGGCTGTGCCTGTGGGGTAACAAGTATAAATTCCATAGTTGAGTTAAGTCGTGAATATTCTAAAAGCTAAGTTAAAGCTTTTTGTGGCAAGACTATAAAAAAAGCCTGCTGTGAGGCAGGCTTAACTTAGATGGCAATTCTCTCTGGCTGTTGTTCTGAAACCAGCCGGTAGTATAGTTCTCTTATCTTTTTCGGCTCCTTCTCTGAGTCAGGCGAGGCATAGTGAGGCGCCAGTGGTTTTGCAACCGATGATTTCACAAACTGCGGTACTTTCAGCACAAAGCCTAAGTATAGTAAACTGCATAGAAGAAATAATTTGACAAAGAAATACTTATTTACTTTCTCAACCGGTTGCATAGAAGGTGCTGCTAAAAGTACTGGCAATAGCTATGTATACGCTCTTTAAATTTTGGGTTGCATTAATTTAAAGAGAACTTTTACTATCGTCTATGCAAAAGTAAATAGTTTTAATTTAAATCATACTATTTACAGGCAATCTGGAAGGTAGTTCGTGTGCGTTGCTCCAGCAGCACCTCTTTGTTTGTTATGACCTTATTTATACTTTCTGTAGTGTAGTTTTTTATGGTATACAGCTTAAGCCCGGTGTTATAGTGAATCATAAATTCATCCTGCAGCGTTTTTCGCAGCTTTTCCAGGCGTAGCTCATGCCAGTCGGTACACACCGAAAACGAAATGGCCGAGTTCTGCATTAGGTTTATTTTTAGGCGCAGTTCTGACAGAGCATTGAAAATTGTACCCAGATTTTTTTCAGAAATAAACGTAAAATCCTTCACGCTAAAGGAAAGCAGGCACTGGTTTTCCTTTATAATATAAGAGGGTACCTTTTTCTCGAAGCGGCAGTCGCAGATGCGGGTGCCTTCGCCAGCCGGATTCAGGAACGACTTTACGTATAACGGAATCAGCTTATTTGCCAGTGGCTTTATCGTTTTCGGGTGAATAACGGAGGCACCGTAGTAAGCCATTTCCACCGTTTCCTGGTACGAAATCTCGCTGAACCGGATGGTATCGGTAAAATGCTTCGGATCAGCGTTCAGCAGTCCTTCCACATCCTTCCAGATAACCATTTCTTCGGCATCGAGGCAGTAGGCGAAAATAGCAGCGCTGAAATCAGAGCCTTCCCGGCCCAAGGTAGTAGCAAGCCCGTTGTTAGTGCCCCCTAAAAAGCCTTGTGTAACTATAAGCTCCCGGTCAAGTATTGCAGGCAGGTCACGCTTGATCAGGCGCTCGGTCCAGTCCCAGTCAATTTTTGCTTCGCGCCAGGTAGTATCTGTCTGGATGTACTTGCGGCTATCGGCCCAGGTGTTGGCAAGGCCCTGCTGCTTCAGGAAATGGTGCAGGATGGTGGAAGCCAGCAGTTCGCCATAGCTTACGGTTTGGTCGTATAACTGGTCATAGCCGGCAGCCTTGTTCAGGTTATGAAGAGTATTATTTAATTTAGAAAACAGGTGCTCCAACTCTTCGTATATAGGGCTGCCTGCATCCGGGAACAAAGCCTGTACTATCGTATAATGATAAGACCGGCTCTGCTCCAGCACCTGGCGATAATCCTGCTGCTGGTAAGCCAGGTCGAAAACCTGCTCCAGGGCGTTCGTGGTTTTGCCCATTGCTGATACAACTATAAGTAACTGGCTGTTGCCACCCTGCTGCTCCACGATGTGTGCCAGGTTCCGGAATGCGGCGGCATCTTTAACAGATGCTCCTCCAAATTTGTAAACTTTCATTCAGTTAAGGATTATACCTCGTAAAAATAGGTAGCCTTCGTTTATGAATCAAAAAATGATATTTTTGTACAACTATATACCGCTATAAACTTCTGCTCTTATGAATTACAATCTGGCACTACCTGTGGGCACCGCTCTGGACAGGTTTATTATGAGGAAACAGGAAGACTTTCCGTATGCTACGGGAGAGCTTTCGCAACTGCTGCGCGATATTGCCCTGGCAGGTAAAATTGTGAACCGCGAGATTAACCGTGCCGGCCTGCTGGATATTACCGGTGCTTTTGGCCAGCAGAATGTGCAGGGGGAAGAACAGCAGAAGCTGGATGTGATTGCCAACATCCGTTTTGTACGAGCGCTGCGCAACGGGGGAGAAGTATGTGCGATCATCTCTGAGGAGGAAGAAGATGTAATCCAGACAGGTAACACCAAAGGCAAGTACATTGTAGCTATGGACCCGCTGGATGGCTCTTCTAATATCGACGTGAACGTTTCTATCGGTACGATCTTCTCTATTTACAGAAGAAAGTCAGAGTCGGGCTGCGATGGTACCCTAGAGGACTGCCTGCAGAACGGCACAGAACAGGTAGCTGCCGGTTACATTATCTATGGCTCTTCTACCATGCTGGTATATACAACAGGCAATGGCGTAAACGGCTTTACGTATGAGCCTTCGCTGGGCGAGTTCTTCCTATCGCACCCGGATATTAAAACACCACAGACCGGCAACATTTATTCCTGCAACGAGGGTGGCCTGAACAGCTTCCCGGAGGGTATTAAGCAGTACCTGAACTACTGCAGGGAGAACGGCTACTCTGCCCGCTACATTGGCTCACTGGTAGCAGACTTTCACCGTAACCTGCTGAAGGGCGGTATTTACATCTATCCATCCACGGCAAAAGCACCAAACGGCAAACTGCGCCTGATGTACGAGTGTAACGCACTGGCCTTTATTGTGGAGCAGGCCGGTGGCAAAGCAACCGATGGCAGCCGTCGTATTATGGACATAGAGCCGACTGAACTACACCAGCGTTGCCCGCTCATTATCGGGTCTGCGGAGATGGTAGAGAAAGTAGAAGATTTTTTAAAGGCTGAAGTAGCTGTATAGGCTATAGTTTATACAGTCTAAGAACTTACACATAACTGGAACTATAGGTAACCTGGTTCGTGCCCCAGTTAAAGGCTTAACACCAACTATAGGATTTCCTTAATTGGCACCATACATAAAGCGGGTCTGCGCCTTTTGCAGTTCCCGCTTTATTATTAACCGGGCTATAGTTTGCGCCATCTCTTCTTCTGACGGGGCAAGCATGGCCTGCTTTACCTGATGCTCTTCCACATCTATGCGGTACAGCACCTGAAGCAACCGGGGCAGATCCCGGCGCAGGAGGTGTAACACAGCCTGGCTCACGCGGGCTTCCAATTCCGAAAGGCTTGTGGTTGGCTGCACAGCAGTGCCCAGCATAGTACTGAGCTGCTTTGCTGCCCCGGAAATAACAAGGGCTGCGTACTCCATAGGTTTTTAGTAAGTACAGCTTCCAAACAAAAAGGCCTTCTGGTGCAGAAGGCCTTTTTGCTGGTAGAGAGTTAATTACTATTTTTTCTTCTTTGATTTTTTGCCTTCTGTTGCCTCAGCTTCAGTAGCTTCCGGCGCTGTTGCTTCGGCTTCAGGCTCCTGGGCCGGAGTAAAGCCAATGTGCTGTTTCACGATCTTATACCAGTTGGCAAGCTTTTTCATATCCGATACGTACACGCGCTCCTCGTCAAAGTCAGGCAGTACGGCTTCCATAAAGGCTTTGTATTCGTGGTCTGCCGGCTTTTCGCTTAAAGGCAGGTCATCGCCAAACTTTTCGTGAATACGGTCAAACACTTCAGCCAGCGGCACGGTAGTTTCCTCATCTGTGGTATAAATCGATATTTCATCAAGCAGCGACATGCGCTGGCGGGCCTGGGCTACTAAGCGCTGCGGCTTTTCAGATAATGATTCTACAATAACACCGGTGCGGGTAGGAGCAACCACGCGGTACAGGCCGTTCATGCCGGAAATGGCTGCAACTTGTCTTAGATCAATTGGCATAGTAAAGTATAATACTTGTAGTTTATAGTTTAAACATGATTGGGATGCTGGCATTCAGGGCGTAACCCGGAGCATTGAACTTAAGCTGTCGTACAATGCGCATGGCTTCTTCGCCAGTACCTGCACCTGCGTTGCGCAGTATTTTGTAACCAGATGTAGAGCCGTCCTCATTTATAGTAAACCCGATGATGCACTCGCCCTGCACACGGTTGCGTTTTGCTACAGGCGGGTACTTCAGTTCTTTTCCTATAAATTCATACATGGCCTCTTTGCCACCCTGGTAGTGTTCCGCTGCCGGCAGTACCTTGTCTGTCATCCAGTAAGCTGGCTTCTGTGCAGCCTTGTCAGCCTCAGTTGCCGATTGTGCCGAAGCGCTTGCCACTACAAGGGCAAATAAAAGAAACAAAAACGAGAATTTGGTTTTCATAAGAAATAAAGATTAAAAAATTCGATGATGTACCGGGCTACTGCTGCGCCTGTACCTGTGCATTTACCTCATCTATAAACTTCAGCAGTTCGTCGCGACCAACCCTTTTTTCAGAGGAAGTAACAAAGATGCGCGGCAGTTCATCCCATGTTTCCCGCAATTTACGCTTGTAGGCGGCTATAGTTGAGTCTGTTTTTACAGAAGATTGTTTGTCAGCTTTTGTAAAGACCAGCACAAAAGGTACACCCAGTTCCCCCAGGTGGTTTATAAAGTCAAGGTCCTGCTTCAGGGGATCGTGCCGGGAATCTACAAGTACAAACACGCAGGTAAGGTTTTCCCGCTTCTGAAAGTAGTAATTAATCATTTTGCGCCAGTCGTCGCGCGAGCCTTTGCTGACCTTGGCATATCCATAACCCGGCAAGTCTACCAGGTACCAGGTGTCGTTTATCAGAAAGTGGTTGATGAGCTGTGTTTTTCCGGGCTGCGACGAAGTCTTAGCCAATCCTTTCTGCTCTGTAAGCATGTTAATCAGCGACGATTTTCCGACGTTGGAGCGGCCGATAAAAGCATATTCGGGCTTGTCCGGGGCCGGGCATTGCTCTACCCGGGTATTGCTCATTAAAAATTTTGCTTCTTTTATAACCATGCTGCTGCCTCTGATTTGGTATGGTGCCCGGATATTTGTAATATAGGG
Source organism: Pontibacter sp. (assembly GCA_036516435.1). Lineage (GTDB taxonomy): Bacteria > Bacteroidota > Bacteroidia > Cytophagales > Hymenobacteraceae > Pontibacter. The sequence continues at coordinate 58 of DATBUF010000656.1, read as the reverse complement.
GTTTCGGAATGTATAAAACTGGTAACTTAAGCCACTACAAACAGCAACATAAGCCCAA
>DATBUF010000655.1:0-3308 GCA_036516435.1 Pontibacter sp. | reverse complement strand
GGATAGCCAACGCACATAAGTTTGGCTATAGTTACAGCAGCAACATAGCGGGTCACGGTAACATGGCCTGGAACTGGGAAGATATCTCTGCTACAGGCACCGATATTACCGGCTTCTTTAAGGATATCAACAACCAGTATTACGAAGTAGCACTTGGGTTTGACTTCCCATTCTATGACAAGCACACAGATAAACTTTATGTATCAGCCTATGGCGTGCTTACCCTGGATAAAGGACCGATGGGCAACTGCTTACCACCAGCCCTGGGTAGTCCAGGTTGTACACCGGCAGGCTACATCTCTGCTTTCATGCAGGAGTTTAACTTGCTTCAGAAAGGCAAAGTGTTCTACAAACAGGAATCAGGAAGAGTGATCTTTCAGTACCAAGATGTAGAATTAGATGGGGTGTTCAACGCGGGGCAGAAGGCCAGCTTCCAGATTGTGGTGGAGCAGAACGGCGACATAGAGATCCGCTACCTGGACATTGAGTCTATTGACAGCTACACGCTGAAAGCTATGTTTGTTGCCATAGAAGACCCGGCAATTACTGACGGCTTGCTGGTAAGTGGTGCTTCCAATCCTACGATTAACAAAAACAAAACGATCGTACGCATTGCCGGACCTGGTGCTAACATGATCACGTCTGTGTCTGAGCCTCATGGCGTACTGCAGGTAGGCGAGTCTAAAGACATCAGCTTTACCATGTCTACTGCACAGATGAGCGAAGGCGACTTCTACCAGGTGCTTACCGTACTGAGCAACGACCCGATGAATGTACCGGCTACGTTTAAAGTGAACGCTGGTATTACGAAGGGTGGCGTGGCACAGGTAAGCCTGAGCAAAGATGCGGTAGACTTGGGGCAGGTGTTCCGGGGTGGTAGCCGCAAAGAGGTGCTGCTGCTGCGCAATACAGGCAACAAGGCCATGCAGATTACGAATGTAGCGTTGGCAAACAAGACTGTAGTGCTGGAAGGCGAAACAGCCTTTACCCTGAAAGCGAAGTCTACAGCATACTTTACGCTAACACTGCCTACTGCTGAAGTGGGTAAGGTTACCGATGTGCTGACTATAACTTCAGCTGCAGGAGACACTTACACGGCTACCATACAGGGCGAGGTAGTTCCTGCGCCGCAACTGGCCGTAGATACCACACCAATTACCGAAACCCTGAATGCCGGTCAGAAGATCAGCAAACATATTACGGTTACAAACAGCGGTGCATCTGACCTGGAAATGGTACCGGTAGGAAACGACTGGTTATACACTGGCGAGCCTGCTGCACCTGCTGCACTGAAGGAGTTTGCATACTATGCCAAAGATAGCAACACCGAAGGCGGACCTGCCTTTAAGTGGGAGGAGCTGATCGGTGAGGGCACAAACATTCCTTCAGAACACTTTTACGACTCTTACTGGTATGCCTTAGATCTGCCTTACGAGATCAAGTTCTACAACGAGTCTTATAAGAAACTATACATCGGCTACGGTGGAGTTATCAGCCTGTCGAAGCCAACTATAGACACCGACTTTTTGCAGGCGGGCAGACTACCGGCCGACGATGGCCTGGATAACCTGATTGCACCTTACTGGTCTCTGCACAGCGAAGACTACTATGCTCCGAAAGGCGAGAAAGGGGTATTCTACAAAATACACGACGACCGCGTTGTAGTAGAATATGCCACTTACAAGGACATGTGGGGAATGGGTGATGCTTATAGTTTTGAGGTGATCATCTATAAGACCGGTGTTATCAAGTTCCAGTACAAGGCTGCTGGCTTCAGCAGAACAGGTATGGGAGCAATTGGTATCGAGAACAAGACCGGTACCGAAGGTGTAGAGATGGCCTTCTTCCAGGAGTACATCGCTGACCAGTTAGCGGTAGTGTTTAACCCGGCCGAAAAGGTGGTAGTACCTGCAGGCGAAAGCAAAACATTTACCCTGAACATAGATGCTGCACAGCTCAATGCCGGTACTTACGCAGGCAAGCTGCTGTTCTACAACAACACGCCAATTACACCAGAAGTAGCCATACCGGTAAACCTGACTGTAATAGGTGCTCCTATCCTGAAAACAGTGGATGCCCTGAACTATGGAGAACTGATGGCTTACGAAGAAGATGGTGTGCAGAAAACCTATATCAGGGAGTTCGATGTCACTAACAGCGGCTCTGATATACTGGAACTGACAGGCATCAGCATGGCTAAAGGAGAAGAAGTAAGCCTGGAGATGTACGTGGATGGCTTCTTTGGCGGAAGCTGGGAACCGATCGACGGTATATTTATGCCGCTTACGCTGAACACTTCTGACAAAGTGAAGCTGAGAGTAATACTGCAGCCAACCGGCAACATAGCCACCCTCGCCGATGAAATAGTGTTTGCCGGTAACCTGGCAGATGGCGAGTTCAGAGTTCCGGTTTCAGCTACTGTTATACTTCCTCCGGCGCTGGCTTTAGGTGCTGAAACAGTTACAGTGAAGGCCAACACAAAAGAGCATCAGGAAACCAAAACGGTTGTAATGGATAACACAGCCGGCAAATCTGTGCTCAAGTATAACCTGAACATTAACTTTAACAGAGCGGCTGATGCAGCGCCTGCCATCGCGTCGGTAGCAGACAAACGTTTAGCAACAGCACAGGCCGGAAGGCTCCTGGTTGAGAAAGCTACAGGTATAGCACCTGCTGCCGTAACAGCCGACGATGAATTCCACAGCGTGCTGGAGTACGACAACCAGCAGACAGCCACTAACTACATTGGTTTTGGTGCCGGCTCTCCGTTTACATCAGCTACAGCATTTGTAGCTCCTGCCGAAGGCTTTAACCTGACGCACGTGAAAACCTGGTACCGCCCAGGCAACTGGCTCGAGTCGCGGATTACTGTAGAAGTAAGAGCTGGCGGAAACGACATTGCCACGGCCCGCACGCTGGTAGTAGAAACGTTTGACCATACCATTTCTACTCCGGATGAAGTTGGCGGATTTATTACGTTCGAGTTAAAAGCGAACCAGTTGATCCTGCCGAACGAGCGCTTCTATGTGATCATTAACTACCCGCTGGGAGTAGCTAACCCGCAGGGCGTGTCTTCTTACAAACAGCCGCTTACCGGCGTATTCCTTTACCCAAGCCAGGGCAAGTGGCTCGACATGACTGATGAGCTGCCGCAATATGGCTGGATGGTGAAAGCGCTAGAGAAAGTGCATAAGAATGGTGCCTGGGTTACAGTAGATGGTACGCTGGAAGGAGAACTGCCTGCCGGTGAGAAACTGGAAGTAGCCCTGCACTTTGATGCTGCTAAAGCGGAACCAGGAAGCCAGACC
>DATBUF010000654.1:0-4282 GCA_036516435.1 Pontibacter sp. | reverse complement strand
TAGCGGCCATACTCTTCTATAGCGCGTTGCAGCGATACGTTCTTGTAAGCGGCCTTGCAGGTGAGCAATAGCTTGCAGGTATTGTCTGTATGAAACACATCCGATAGGCTATCGTCACAAACCCATACCCTGGTGCGTTCCGTGCCTGGCGGTATAACATAGAATTCAGGAGCAGGGCGGCGCTGCACCGTATCAGCGGTAGCTACTAAGGTTTCGGCTATAGTTTTGGAGGTCTGCTGCTCTTCTTCATGCTGGCAACCGGTTAACAGGGCACCGCCAAGTATAACTATAGCAAGTACCCTGGCAGGCGTATGGCGTAATGTAATACTCATAAGTAAGCTGGATGGTCGGGTAAATATAGGGAATGTTTTTACCTGGCGCACGTTTTATCAGCACGACGGTCGTATTCGCGGATGGCTGCTGCCTCTGTTACAGTGAGCACATCTGCTTTGCAACGCTTTAGTACAGAGCAGTTTTTAGAAGTGTGGTACACCCCGGAACCTGTGCTGTTACAGATATACACTGTGCGTTTAGCAGCTCCTGCAGGCAAAGCGGCCGTGGCTTTGGCAGCTTTCTTTTCTGCTGCACTCTCCCGTTTGTCTCTGCGGAAGTCCCAGGGTGGGGTAGGGTTGGGTGCCGCCCACAGGCCACGCTTGTACCTGCGGGCATCTGCCTCCAGGTTTGCCAGGTTCTTATCTTTGGAGTACGCTTTGTAGTGCCAGGCATAGCCATTCTTTACCAATTCCTCGTTCAGGTTCCGGCCATCCGGAAGTATAATGGTGCCTACGGTGCGGCCGTAGCGATCCGTGTTATGAGCAATCAGCCGAACTGTTTTGCCAAATGCCAGGTCGGAGGTAAACTGGCGCGCACGCTGGCCGTAATCCTGCACTTTTTCGGGGCTGTCTACCCCGTAAAGCCTTACTTTTATAGTTTGCCCATTCCGAAGCAGCTCGATGGTATCGCCGTCTTTTACGGCTACTACCTTGTCGCCGCCAGCAGTTGTGGCGTTGTTCCTTGCTGCCGGCTGGTCGGCCGAGGTAGTTGCTGGAGTAGCCGGGGGCATTTCAGCAGGAGAGTCTTCTGCTTGTCTCTGAGTTGTCTGTTGCCGCTTTCTGAACTGTTCCTGCACCTCTTGTTTATCGGTCTGGTTGCAGGCCAGTAAACCGGCCAAGGCAGCATATAAGTATAATTTACGCACCATAGGGAATAGGGATTGTGTTTAGTAGTTATACCGCATTGGCAGCTGCTTGTTTTAAATCAGGTCGGCAGTTTGCAGCTCTTTTTCCTGAACGTCAACTATAGCATCGGGCATAACCGGCAGCGTAAACGTAAACGTGCATCCCTGTCCCGGAGTACTTTCCACCCAAATTTTACCGCCGTTTAGCTCGACAGAACTTTTACAGAGTGCCAGGCCCAGTCCGCTGCCTTTTTCGCGTGCCGTGCCCAGTGTGGTGAAGGAGCGCAGGCCGAAAAGCCGCTTTTGGTTTTCTTCGCTAATGCCTATTCCTGTGTCGCGTACAGTTATCTGCAATGTTTCGTCAGGCCCCGGTTCTGTTTCTATAGTTACCAGATCGCCTTTGCTGCAGAATTTAATGGCATTGGAGATCAGGTTGCGGATCACGAGCCTGATCATATCGGTATCGGCGTAGGCCAGTGCCTCGTGCTGTACCTGGCTGCTGAGGCTGATGCCTTTGCGTGCTGCCTGCGGCTGCAGCAGTTTAATATTTTCCTCTGCCAGTTCTCGGATGTCTACTGGCTGTGGTTTTACAGATGTGCCCTGCATCTGCGAAGTAGCCCAGAGCATCAGGTTATCTACCAGCCACAGCGTATTTTGCTGTTCGCTTTCCAGTACTTTGGCAAAGTGTAGGAATTTCTCCTCCGGTATCCGGCCCATCGCCAGCAATTCCAGTAACGATTTCAGGGACAGCAGCGGACCGCGAAGATCATGGGCTACCAGCGAAAACAGCTTATCTTTTACCTGGTTCAGTTTCTCCAGTTCTTCTTTCTGCTGGTGCAGCTCCAGCGCTTGTGCCGCCAGCACATTCTTTTGGGTTTTGATATTTTCGCTAAACCGGCTTACCTTCCTGTTCTTCCTCGATAAGAGCATGTTCATACGCTTCATGCGCTGATTGCCACGGTATATCAGCACTACCACTGTAAGAGCCAGAGCCAGTAAGGCAATGGTAGCGTACTGTATTATAGTTTTATGTACCAACTCCTGTTCGTGCAACTCATGCTCTGCCAGTAGCCTCAGGTTTTCTTTCTCTTTCTGAGCGGTTTCATATTTAACCTGAAAACTGGTGGTCTGGCGGGTAATGGTTTCGCTGCTGATGCTGTCGTTGTAGGCACTATAAAGCTGAAGGTACTGGTAGGCTCGTTCAAAGTCGCCGGCCTCGCTGCAGATCCTGTGAATAACTCCTGCCGATGTTTTTATTTCTCCCTTGGCCTGTACCTGTTGCGCCAGCTCCAGACTCATCTCTGCAAATAATATGGCTTTTGCAGTATCCCGCATCCCCTGGTAAGTTTCAGCAAGGCCGCGGTATGCATAAATGCGGTCGTGCAGGTTATTGGTTTTGTTGGTAAGCGCAAGACCTCTTTGCAGGTAGTGCAGGGCATCCGTGTATCGTCCCTGCTTCTGGTAAGTGTAGCCCAGGTTTATCAGGGTAATGGTAGTGCCTTTTTCATCCTTTAACTTCTCTGTAACAGGGAGTGCCTGCAGATAGTAGTAAAGTGCGGTATTATACTTTTTCAGCCCTTCATAGGCATTCCCCATGTTATTATAAGCACGACTTATGGCTAAGGTGTCATTCGACTGCCGGGCCAGGAGCAGTGCTTTGGAATAGTATTTCAGGGCGCTGCTATAGTTCTGCTGCTTGTTATAAATATTGCCGATGTTGCCAAAGCTGGCGCTAAGGCCGGCGGTATCTGCCAGCAGCTCCCGGATCTTAGTGGCGTTGTAATAATATTCTGTAGCAGTGTTGTAGTCACCGAGGTAATAGTAGCCTGCGCCGGTACTGTTATAAGCTTTTGCCAGCAGGCTGCTATCGTTTAGTTCACCGGCAAGTTTTATGGCCTCTTTACCATAGGCAACAGCCTGTTTGGGATTGGTGTACCATTGCGCTTTGCTTTGGTTGTAGAGCGCTTCGGCCTTGCGGTGTTGTGCTGCCCCCGCCTGGCCAGATGCGGTATATGCTGATGTGGCGCCTTGCAAATCAGGCACAACTATAAGCAGTATAAACTGGAGCAGCAATACAGGGAGCATATGATGTTTGTTAAAGTTTGTTTTAAAGGGAAATATGCTGGAGCGGTAGTAATGAAAGCAAACATACAAAATTTATAGTATAAACACTTTTCTATATAGCTGCTTTTCTGCAAGCTAAGTATTCGGGCTTCGGGGAGCTGTCCTATAAAACAAAAGCCTCCCGCTACTGCAGGAGGCTTTTGTAAAGACCGGGTAAGGTATGTTATCGTACACCAGGTACTCCTACCGGCGTGGCGCTGTGCCAGTCGAAGTCCGGGGCCTTGCGGGCTGTTGGTGCCAGTTCATCCATGGTGTTGGCATCGTACAGGCGGCCGTTGCGCATTACATACTTGATGGTATTGGTGTTGCGGATATTCTCCAGCGGGTTGTTGTCCATTATCACCAGGTCGGCCAGCTTACCGTTCTCGATAGAACCAATATCACCTTCCAGACCAAGCGATTTAGCACCAAGTATAGTGGCTACTTTCAGGGCGTCGTGGTTGCTCATGCCACCAGATTGGATCGACCAAACTTCCCAGTGGTAGCCAAGGCCCTGCAGCTGACCATGGGAACCTACGCCGGCCAGACCACCTTTCTTCACCAGTTCATTCACAAATTCGGCGTGGCGCGAGAAGATGTGCTCATCTTTTGTAAACCAGCCTGGTCTGCGTCTTGCTTTCGCATCCAGTTCCGGCTTCGGAGTAAAGTAGTTCAGCTTTTTATCGCCTACTACATCCTCTGTTGCATAGTAGTAGTTCTCTGCCCATGGGCCGCCATACGATACCAGCAGGGTAGGGGTGTAAGCCATTTGCGTTTTAGCTACGAAATCAACTACATCCTTGTAAAGCGGGTAGATCGGGAACGAGTGCTCATGCCCCGGGTAGCCATCTATCGCTTGCGTCATGTTTAGTTTAAAGTCCAAACCACCTTCTGTGGTCGGTAACAAGCCCTGCTCTTTGGCTGCCATAATGATCCACTGGCGGTGCTGGCGATTACCTACCAGGTACATTTTAATAGTTTTGGTATTATAGTACTCCGAGT
>DATBUF010000653.1:0-1909 GCA_036516435.1 Pontibacter sp. | reverse complement strand
CGCAAAGTACTTGCTGACCTGGCGATGAACCACCCGGAGGCGTTCAAGAGCATTGTTGATAAAGTAAAGTAATTTACTTTCGATATACTTACAAGGAAGGGCTTAACTACGGTTAAGCCCTTTTTTATTTAGCTATAGTTGATGCTGGTCAGGTCAGGTACTATTACTATAGGAGTACTTACAGGCTTTGGTAAACTATAGCTGCGATCTCAACAGTTTCCTCGTCACGTCCCAGTTTTATAGTTAGTGTTTGCCCTATAGTTGTGCCTGTCACGGCTTGTGCAATAGGAGCAACAAAAGCAATACGGCCCTCTTCTACAGAAGCCTCATCTACACCAACTATGGTAAATGTGCGTAGCTGACCGGGCTTTCTGCCTTTTATAGTTCTGAGGGTTACTGTAGCCCCAAACCGGACCTGGTCAGCGGGCTGGCTTTTAGGATCTATTACTCTGGCCGAAGCAATACGTGCTGTAAGAGCAGCCATGCGGCCGTTTATAATAGTCAGTTGCCGGGTGCGTTCGGCTGCGTTATCGCGGTTTGCTTCTGCTGTGCTGCGTTCGGCCTCCAGCTCTGATAATTCGGTACGTAGCTTTTCCAGGCCGCGCAGGGTTACGTAGTTTGGTACGCCTGAAGGGAGTGCCGCTCTGGGAGGGATAATAGGCGCTTCACCAGCGTCATCTTCTTTTACAAATGCTCTGCTCATGCTCCTCAAACGCAGGCAGACGGGGCAAGTTGCAAGGCACACCCAACCAGTGCAAAATGCAGCTAAAGAGCCTTGAGGTGCTAAATAACTGTAGCTATAGTTTCTGAAACGAACTATAGAAACTGCACTGTAATATAGCTGTTGGTATTCCGGCCCTGATCATCGGTGCACGAGATCTTGTACTTGCCGGCTCTGTCAGGCTCAAAGAACACTTTTTCGCCGGCTCCTGCGGCCTTCACAAACCGGTCGTTAATATACCAGTACACCTGTTTTACCTCGTTATGGGCATTGCAGTGCAACATTAACTTCTGGCGCTCTTCCCGTTCCAGAATATACTCCATTTCAGCGGCAGGTGAGGTAATAACAGGGGCAAACTGCTGGAAAATACGGCTGCAGGCAGGGTTATGCTCCGGAATACGCTGGTACGGAATGCGTTCTGAATTAAAGAATGTCAGGATCTCAGGGGCATAGTTCGGGTACCACTTCTGCAGCACACCTGCATCAGGCTGGCAGGTGGTGCAATAAGCATAACGCTCATCTGCCGCTACCGACACCTTTTTCAGGTGCGTGCACTTTGCTACCGGCGAGATGCCCGGAATATAGGTATCCATCACCAGGTCGTGGCAGAAGCTGTTGCCGGGTTTACCGCTTGCTGCACAAACCGCACGGTGTGCCAGTGTTCGGGGCGGTGAAAACCAGTTGTTAGGGCTGTTGTAATCTATCGCATTAAAAATATCGAACAGCAGGGGCGTGGCAGAATCGGTACCGTTTAGTTCAGGTACGCCTTCGCCGGAGAAGTTACCTACCCACACACCTATAGTATACTTCTTATTGTAGCCAATGCTCCAGGCATCTTTGCGGCCATAAGAAGTACCCGTTTTCCAGGCAATCCTGGGGAGGTGTGCGCTGTTTTGCGCATTGTGCGGCAGGTCCGGGCGCAGGAGCTGCGTTAGTATCTGGCTGAGCATGTAAGCTGAAGCCTGGGAGAAAAGCTGCTTCTCAACTATAGCAGTGTCCTGTTGCAGCCAGCGGGTCGGGCTATAGTTTCCCTGGCTGGCCAAAGAAGCGTAGAGTGCGGTTAATTCCTCCAGGCTCACCCCGCAGCCGCCAAGTATAAGCGATAGTCCTAGTTGGTCGCCATTGCGTTTCATTTCCGAAAACTCTGCCTGTTGTAGCTTCTGCACAAACGTATGCACGCCTACCTGG
>DATBUF010000652.1:0-6038 GCA_036516435.1 Pontibacter sp. | reverse complement strand
ATTGCGTATCAGGGCCACTGTTGGATATAAGTACGATAACGTTGAAGCCAAAAATGCAAATTTTGTGCTAAGACGCATACCACTACACCTTACAGCTAACTTAATGGCTACAGATAATATCAGGTTAGGAGCAGGTTTGGTCTCACATCAGGCAATTAAGTTTAACGGGGATGGAATCGGTGAGAATTTTAAAGTGAACGCTGCCGCCGGAACCATTTTTGAAATTGCTTACTACGGGGTAGGTTTTTCATATACCATTATGAACTACAAAGATGACATGGGTACGTCGTACTCAGCTAACTCCTTTGGTATAATCTTTAGTGGTGTATTGCCAAAACGTAAACAGACTACCTCTACCCCTTAGATACTCCCATGCTGCAAGTAGTCTGCGCTGTTATTGAACAGGAAGCAAAAGTGCTGATAACACAGCATAGCAGACTGATGTCTAAGCTGCTTTTGTGGTAAGTTGAGTAGTATGCTTCTATGAATCATTGGGGCATGATTGACAATCAAAAATTGAAGGTCACTACTACCTCAAGCCGCCAAATATTCACAGAAGCTTTGCTAACACTTATCTCACAAAATCGTGGTTTTGTGAGATAACAATTCAGAATTAGACAGCTTCATTTCCAATAAGAACAATGTAATCGGATGGTATTTCTACTCCACGAAACTGGTTAGTCAAGCCATAAAACATAAAGGCTGTTACGATAATACCCAAGGTCAAGATTGCTTTTGCCTGCCTTCGGGGCGAGAAGCCAAAGACAGCTTGTTTCATTCTCTTATTATGAATCGCTGTCGTATGCCCGAAAAATGATAGGATGGCCACACCTTAGTAAGGAATAAAAAAACAAGTTGAATGAAAAGGTATTCAAGCCTGCCACACCATAATAGAAATTGGTGTCCAAGTGCAAGACATTACGTTCCACGACTACAGCTCTTACATAAACAATAAAGAAGAGGGCCAGATAAAGTCCTGTTCAACGATGCAGTTTATCGAAGTTGCTGACAGCTGCTTGTGAGTTTTTCTGAAAGAGCTTTACACCTGACACAATTTGTACTAGCACAGCCATCAATAGAATAGCCTCTACCATACTACAGTACTATAGGAGAATGCTGAAAGCAGCACAGGAGCTGCCAATTTCAAGACAGCTCCTGTGCTGCTTTCTACAGGCCTTGCTCGTCGGCACTTGGTCCATAGCTACCCGGGATAGGAATGTTAAGCAGTCGCAGGTACACGCCAAGCTGCGCCCTGTGGTGAATGGTTTGCGCCAGCGCGTGGCGGATGGTTTCATACTTTGAAAGGGTCATGTACACAGCAGCACCGTTACGCAACGTCCAGGGCTCTTCCAGTAGCTCTTCAGTTGCCTTCTCCATATCTGCTTTCGCCTTTGTCAGGTTTTTCTCAAACAGCGTTAAGAGTTCATCTGTCTTATCTACATTCCCTGGGTTATAAGGACTGGCAGCAAAGTCGAGCTCATCGGTTGTAACAGCTAAGGTTATCCAGGTGGGCAAATCGGCAATGTGCAGTGCGAGGTCTTTAACAAGCATGCTTTTAGGGTGAGGCCGCCAATCGTATTTGTCGTCTGGCACTATAGCTAGCATTTTGCGGGTTTTATGCCCTTCTTCCTCGATTTCTTTGAAAAGCTTTCCGATGAGGTTCATAGGTTTATTTTGTTGGTTTAGACAAAGTAATATTACTAAATAAATGAGCCAATCCAATGACGCCTTCAGCTGAACCTGTTCCAGCCCCAGTTTAACCATGAGCAACTGCCGATACAGTAATGAAACAGCTGCTGCCCCACAATTTTTGTCTATAGAGCTGAAGCCAGCGGTGATAAAGTTTACCTGAAATTTTCTATCAAAGTAGGGCTGTGAACGCATAAAGTTAGTCCTTGCGCTTGGTAGTTACTTATATTAGTGGCTAGCCTCCCTTCTCACCTGCCCTGATTTCTGATAACAACTTTTATGATCAGCAAGGTCGACAAATATTTTAAACTCCTACTTGCAAATACACCACTAAAACTTCTAAATCATTGTGGGAATGGTTCTATAGTTCCATCCTTTGGCCTACTACTTAATCAAAAAAGCCTCTCCACATTAACTGGGGAGGCTTTCTTGATTCGGTAAGCTTTCCCTTCGATTGCACTTATCGAACTTTTACAAAAGCAGTCATGACTCACAGATCACCCCTGCCCTTTTGCAGTATCTTTTTTCTCCTAAAGCCTAATACCCTCCTTTTCCCTTACTGCTGTTTCATGCCAACTCGGCCGCGTTGGAGGTCTCACTCTGTGCCCCTTTCTCGAATCGCTTTTTAAATCTGTAATCTCTGTGGGCAGTGGTGTCGTGCCAGCTGGAGCCGAGCATAAAATTTAAACTATAGATCAATCAATGTAGAAGTATATTACCCTTGTTTCAGCTTCTTTTCCGGCTACTACATCCGCTCATAACGCGAACTCTTCCTGTAAACGTAAACACTTTTCCCAAAGCACTGAGAAATCCCCACAACTTCCCTAAATTAGGGTTCACAAGCAGAACTTATGATCAAAAATTTAGCACTATCAGCACTACTGGCAGCCGGATCAGCTCTGTCGGTTGCTGCGCAGGATGCACCCTCCTGGATGCGTTATCCGGCTATTTCTCCGGATGGCAAAACTATTGTATTCACCTACAAGGGCGATCTCTACAGCGTGCCTGCAGCGGGTGGTACGGCCACTCCGCTTACCTTGCACGAAGCACACGACTTCATGCCGGTGTGGAGCCATGATAGCAAATCGATTGCCTTTGCCAGCGACCGTTATGGCAATTTCGACATCTTTGTGATGCCGGCCACAGGTGGAGCAGCCCAGCGCATCACCTACCACTCAGCCAACGAATTTCCGTACGAATTCAGCCACGACAACAAGACTGTATACTTCGGTTCCAACCGCCTGGATGCAGCCAGCAACCGTCAGTTCCCGACGGCCTACCAGTCGGAATTGTACCAGGTGGCTGCCACGGGCGGACGCGTAACGCAGGTGCTCACTACACCAGCTGAAGATGTGAAGCTGAGCCGCGATGGCAACACCATGCTTTACCACGACAGAAAGGGCGGCGAGAACACCTGGCGCAAGCACCACGTGTCTTCCGTAGCCCGCGACGTCTGGTCCTACGACACCAAAAGCGGCAAACACACCAAGCTCACAACTTATGAAGGCGAAGACCGCAACCCGGTTTTTGCGGACAACGACAAAACTATCTATTTCCTGAGCGAGGCTAGCGGCACATTTAATGTGCATAAAATGGCTGCACAGGGACCTACCAAACCCGAGCAGGTAACCTCCTTCGAGAAACACCCGGTACGTTTTCTGACGGCTGCAAACGATGGCACGCTGAGCTTCAGCCAGAATGGGGAGCTCTATACTAAAAAGCCGAACGGACAGACGCAGAAAGTGAATATCCGTATCGCGACTGATGCCCGAAACAACAACGAGAGCATCCTGAAAGTAGGCAGTGGCGTCAGTGACCTGGCAGTTTCTCCTAACGGAAAAGAAGTAGCCTTTATCTACCGTGGCGAAGTGTTTGTGAGCGCTGTAGAGGGTTCTGTAACCAAGCGTATTACCAACACGCCCGAACAGGAGCGCAGCGTGAGCTTCTCACCGGACGGCAAATCCTTGCTCTATGCCAGCGAGCGCGGCAAAAGCTGGAAGATCTACAAAACCGACATTGTACGTTCAGAGGAGCCTTACTTCTACGCCTCTACCCTCCTCAAAGAGACTCCCCTGATCGAAAACGATAAGGAAAACTATGATCCGCAGTATTCACCGGATGGTAAGGAGGTTGCTTTCCTGGAGAATCGCGCCACACTCAAAATTCTGAACCTGGCCAGCAAGCAGGTACGCACCATACTTAACACCAACGAGCTGTTCTCCATGCGCGACAACGACCAGTACTATACCTGGAGCCCGGATGGCAAGTGGCTGTTGTTTGAGTACTCGGAGCCGGGCTTTGCCAACGGCGAGGTCGGTATTATTGCTTCCGACGGTAAGGGCAAGAAGTTTAACCTGACTGAAAGCGGCTATAACGATTATGCTCCGAAATGGATGATGAACGGCAAAATGATGATCTGGAACAGCAACCGTGACGGTCTACGCAGCCAGGCCAACAGCGGCGGCGCGCAGGCAGACGTGTATGCCCTGTTCTTCACCCAGGATGCTTTTGATAAGTTCAGGCTGAGCAAGGAAGATTATGCCCTTGTAAAGGAGCAGGAAGAAAAAGCAGCCAAGGATAAAGAGAAAGAGAAAGAGAAAGAAAAAGAGCAGGACAAGAATAAGAAAAAAGCTAAAAAAGGCGAAGCTCCTAAAAAAGAAGAGCTGCTAATTGATTGGGACGGTATCACCAACCGCAAGGCAAAACTGACGCTGCACTCCTCCAACCTGTCTGACGCCCTCGTGTCCAAAGATGGGGAAACACTGTACTACCTCGCTAGATTCGAGAAAGGCTTTAACCTGTGGTCGACGAGCCTGCGCTCAAAGGAAACCAAAATGCTGGTGACCCTGAACGCCAGCCGCGCCCGCATGGTGTGGGACAAAGAGCAGAAGAACCTCTTCCTGGAGTCTGATGGCAGGATTATCAAACTAGACCCAGCCACAAGCAAGCAGGAAACAGTAAAGATAGACGGTGAGATGAACCTGGACGTAGCCGCTGAGCGTGCCTTTATGTTTGAGCACGTGTGGCGCCGCACCAAACAGACTTTCTACACCGCCGGTTACCACGGAGCAAAGTGGGACGAGCTGAAGGCCGACTACGAAGCTTACCTGCCGCACATCAGCAACGAGTATGAGTTTTCTGAAATGCTGAGCGAGTTACTGGGCGAGCTGAACGTATCGCACTCCGGCTCCAGCTACAGCAAGAATGATCCGAACGGCGACGCCACTGCTTCGCTGGGCATTTTCTACGATCAGACCTATACTGGTAACGGCATCAAGCTGGACGAGGTAATCGCAGGTGGTCCGCTGAACAAAGCTGGTCTGGACCTGAGAGCAGGTATGATCATCGAAAAGATAGATGGCGAAACCATTACACCGGGTAAAGACCTGGCGCAGTTCCTGAACCGCAAAGCCGGAAAGAACACGCTCCTGTCTGTAACAGATTCCAACGGGAAAAACAGAAGAGACATCACCGTGAAGCCGATCACGCAGGGTGAGGAGAATGCCCTGCTTTACAAGCGCTGGGTGCGCCGCAATGCGGATGAGGTGGATCGTTTGAGTAACGGCCAGCTGGGCTACGTGCACATTCCGGGCATGAACGACCCAAGCTACCGCACCGTGTACGAAGAGGTGATGGGTAAATACGCCAACCGCAAAGGCATGGTTGTAGACACCCGCAACAACGGCGGCGGCGACCTGGTAGCTGACCTGGCCATGTTCCTGAGCGGTAAGAAGTTCCTGGACTATACTACAGACACCCGTTCTACCGGCTTTGAGCCTTCTTTCCGCTGGACCAAGCCGAGCATTGCGCTGGCCAACGAAGCCAACTATAGCGACGGGCACTGCTTCGCCTTCAGCTACACGGACCTGAAACTGGGCAAGCTGGTAGGTATGCCGGTACCGGGTACCTGTACCTTCGCCGGTTGGGAAATGCTGCAGAACGGCAATGTGCGCTGGGGTGTGCCGCCATTGGGTGTAAAGGATATCCAGGGCCAGTACCTGGAAAATCTGCAGACGGAACCTGACGTGCTAGTGGCCAACGAGTATGAACTGGTGAGCAAAGGCAAAGACCAGCAGTTGGAAGCAGCCGTGAAGGAACTGCTCAAAGACCTGGAAGCACAGGGAAGCGCTCAGAAATAAGTAACCTTAAGTCTACATCCTTAACTATAGTTGAGGGAAAATTGAAGCGGTGCCGGGGTCTCCCGGCACCGCTGCAATTTTCTATAACAGCTCTGCCTGAAGAGACATCGATACCAATGCAACCGACTGCTACAAGCCCACCAGAATCTTACAACACTGAAAAGTAAGTACAACTATAAAGCAGCAGTCCGGTGCATGGCTGTTGCCGAT
>DATBUF010000651.1:0-4884 GCA_036516435.1 Pontibacter sp. | reverse complement strand
GCTCGGTGAACCGCATCCTGGGTTATGGTGGCATGCACGGCTGGATAAATACCGGTAACCGCTCGCTGCTGGTAGATTCCTTCCCGATGGGCATAGACTATGAAAAGTATGAAACAGTTGCTGCCTCTGAAAAAGTGCTGGAACTGGAAAAGGAGTACCGCAAGAATATCGGAACGGAGCACATCATCATTTCAATCGACAGGCTGGATTATTCCAAAGGCATTCCGCAGCGGCTGCTTGCTTTCGAGATGTTTCTGGAGCGCTACCCCGAGTTTCATGACAAGGTAACGCTGGTGATGCTGGTAGTGCCCAGCCGCGACGCTGTAGAAAAGTATAAAGAACTGAAAGAGGAGGTGGATGAGCTGGTAGGCCGTATTAACGGAAAGTACAGCCACATCAACTGGAACCCGATCCAGTATTTTTACCGCTCGTACCCGCTCGAAACGCTTTCTGCCTTTTACAGGATGGCCAATGTAGCGCTGGTAACCCCCATGCGCGATGGCATGAACCTGGTGTGCAAGGAATATGTGGCCAGCAAGCTAGACCAGACAGGTGTGCTGATTCTGAGCGAGATGGCCGGCGCCTCCAAAGAACTCTCCGATGCCCTGCTGATAAACCCGAACGACATCAACAAAATAGTGGAGGCGCTCTACGAAGCCCTCACAATGCCTGTAGAGGAGCAGCGTATGCACATGCGCAACATGCAGGATACGCTCAGGCGCTATAACATTCACCATTGGGTAGGCCTGTTTATGGACCGGCTTTCTTACGTGAAAATCAAACAGCTGTCGCTGGAAACCAGCTACCTCGACGAGGCTACTTTCCAGGAAATGAGCGATTCTTACGAAATGGCCAGCTCCCGCCTTATTTTCCTGGAGTACGATGGCGCCCTAACGAATCACAAATCCAAACCCCTGATGGCACGCCCCGACGAGGACCTGCTGGAATTGCTCGATAACCTGAGCCATAATCCTAAAAACAGGGTAGTAGTGATCAGCAGCCGCGAGAAGGGGAACATGGAGGACTGGCTGGGGCACCTGAACGTAGACATTGTGGCTGAACACGGGGTGTGGCTGAAGCAGCGCGGCTCCGGCTGGAAAACCATGATGAGCCTGATGGACGACTGGAAAAGCGACATTCGCCTGATACTGGAACTATACGTAGACCGCACCCCGGGATCGTTTATTGAAGAAAAGGAGTACTCGCTGGTGTGGCACTACCGTCGGGTAGAAACCGGTTTGGGTGAACTGCGTGCACGGGAACTGGTTAACCACCTGAATTTCCTGGCCTCAAACAGCAACCTGCAGGTGCTGGATGGACAGATGGCTGTAGAGATAAAGGCGCAGGAAGTGAATAAAGGCAAGGCCACCACGCATTGGTTAAACCTGTACCCGCATGAGTTTGTACTGGCCGTAGGCGACGACTGGGGAGATGAGGAAATATTTAAAGCAATGCCGCGCAACGCCTACACCATCAAAACCGGAAACGCATACTCCATTGCCAAGTACCACCTCGATGGCCCTGAGGAAGTAAGAGAGATGCTGACGAAGCTGGTAAAGCAGGAGTCGAGGGAGGCGCCGCCAAATGCGAAAATGACCGGATGAACATAATTTAAAGAGCCGCTGCATCACTGCAGCGGCTCTTTAAGTTTAACGCAGGTTATGAGAATACTTTGAACTATAGTTGCAACTATAGCTGGTGTAGAAAGCCCACTTCCCGGAGGCATGCAACCAGTTTACTTCCTGCAAAAGGGTAAACAGGTCTTTAGCTGAGGTATTAGCTATAGCAGGAATAGCAGCAAACTATAGAACTATAAACAAGCCGCAATTCTAGGCTTACTGCTGTTTAGCCACTATGGCAACTGCCTTCTCGCATCTCCTCTTTAAACAAAAACAGCTGGCTCTGGAGAGAGCCAGCTGTTTTAGAATACCTATAGTTCTGAGTGCTACTGTACCGCACGGGTACCAAAGAAGTCGTTCTCGTTCCAGGTTGGTCTTTCCGGTTGCTGGGCTACCAGGTAGCCGATCAGGAAGTTGAGCTGGGCGTATGTTTTACCTGCATTGTAGTCAAACACACCATCCGGGTTGTCCTGCGGTTTGTGGTAGTAAATCTCACGCCATTTTTTCACAGTTTCATCCAGGTTGTTTTTGCCGTCTGCTGTTTTGTTACCGTACTTAATGTGCAATGCGGGCACGCCCTGTACTACAAAGCTATACTGGTCGCTGCGGATAAAACGGTTTTGCTCCGGTTCCGGGTCATCCTCTACAGATAAACCTAAGTAACTGCTGGCCTGTGCTACCTGCCTGGTAAGTGAAGAGTGCTGAGCCCCCAGTGGCACTACCGAAAGCAGCGGCGCAATTAAAGTAGGCATGTCGGTATTTACGTTGGCTACCATGCTGCCCTTCGGCACGGTAGGGTGGCTGGCGAAATAAGCCGATCCCAGCAGTCCCATTTCTTCGGCAGTAACCATTACCAGCAGCACCGAGCGCTTTGGCTTTTCTTTAACGTGGTGGTAAATGCGGGCAATCTCCAGCAGACTGGCTACACCCGAAGCATTGTCGTGAGCCCCGTTGTAAATAGAGTCACCGTTAATCGGGCGGCCAACTCCAACGTGGTCTAAGTGGGCGCTGTGTACCACGTATTCGTTCCTGAGCTGTGGGTCTGAGCCCGTTATTTTACCTACTACGTTATAGCTTTCAATGTCCTGATAAGTTGAACTATAGCTGGCTTTTACACTTGCCTGTAGCGGGGCAGAGGCTGGTTTCCCTTTCTTTATATTTGCCTGTGCTTTGGTCAGGTCCAGGTTGCTTTGTTTAAAGAGGTCCTGCAAAGTGGCATGGCTGATGTTTGCCAGTATTTTGATGTCGTCAGAAGTATAGGAGCGGGATGCGCCTACTTTACCATCGGGCGTCATAACACTGTTTGTGCCGCTCTGCAGGTTAGGTACGCGGGCATTCTGCGAGGGGGCAGCAACTATAACTCCCACAGCCCCGTGTGCAGCAGCATTCTGCAGAATGGTGAGCAGGTCCATGCTATAGTTGGCTACAGTGTTAGGGAACTGCTCCGGTGTGCCACGCAGTACCACAGCAATTTTGCCTTTGGCATCTATACCAGCATAATCGTCATACCCCAGGTCCGGGGCAGAGATGCCGAAGCCGGCGAATACCAGTGGTGCCTCCACCGCAACCTGTTGCTGCACCGGGTTCGGGTAAATAGCTGCATCTGTTCCTATAGTTAGTGCCTGTTCTCCTGTTTTAGTCAGGATGCGCATGCTGGCATCAGGGGCAGTTCTGGCAATGCGGAGACGTACTGTTTGCAGGTAGGTGTTGTTTTCGCCGGCAGGTGCTACGCCTGTTTTCTTGAACTGGTCAGTTACATAATCTACTGCCATCTGGTAGCCGGGCGTGCCGGGCTTGCGGCCGAGTAATTTATCATCAGCCAGGTAGTCGATGTGTGCTTTAATGGCGGAGGGCTCCACCTTTTTCATGGCTTTTGTAACAGGCTTGTCCAGTTTCAGGGTCTGCGAAAAAGCAGTGCCGGAGGCCAGCAAACAGCTCAGCAGCAGGCATAGTTTATAGTTGCGCATGTAAGGGTACAGTTAGGTTAGCTATTATCTGAATTAACAAATATAAGGTTTGTAGCCGGAAAAGCACGGTTTATACCAGCCTAAGGTTATTTGTGCGGAAACGCTCAGGCTAAACTATAGCCTCTAAAGCACTCTTTGGCAAAAGCTCCCTCGTCCGGTATTAACATCAGAAAGGATAGCCGATGGCTATATTCAGCGTCATGCTGTTTTCGCCTTTAAACCCGAATTTGAAATCGGAAAGTACGTTGCGTTGCCCCGGGGGCATGTGCGGCACACGTACGGGTATACCTAAGTCAAAGCGTAGCACAAAGAACTGTACGTCAACGCGTAGGCCTACACCGGTACCAACTGCCAGTTCAGCTAAAAACTCGTTGCCCTCAAACAGGCCACCGGGCTTATCAGGCGTTCCGTCCGGTTTCCGGGTTTCACGCAGCAGCCACACGTTGCCCGCATCCAGGAAAACGGCTCCCTTAAAAAAGCCTGCAATCGGGAAGCGGTACTCAATGTTGGCCTCCAGTTTCATATCACCGGTCTGGTCAAAGTAGGAGGAGAACAGTGAATCCGGAACATTATAAGTGCCCGGCCCAATGCTCCTGGCCCGGAAAGCCCGGATACTGTTTGGCCCACCGATAGAGAACTGCTTTACATAAGGCAATACCGTGGAGTTGCCATGTGCGTAACCTACGCCTGCCAGCAGGCGTGTGGCAATCTGGCTCTCCTTGGTGATATGGAAGTAATAGCGGAAGTCGTTTTCGAAGCGGACGTACTGCGAATAGGGTCTTCCAAAGATTTCGCGTGGCCTATCTTCTTCCGGCTCGTCGGCACCACTCAGGCTTTGCAGTCCGTTTATCAGGTTACCAGACCCATCTACAGTAAAGTTATCGAAGAACTGGTGCGTGCGGTTAGTCTCCATCTGGTTGGTAAACGTGAACTGGTAAATAGAGCCGATGATAAACTGGTCTTCGAAGCTACGGCGCAGAAAAGGATTTTGGGCTAATAAAGTATCAAAAGCTATAGTTGTTTTGCCCAGCTGTACATACTGTAAGTTGATGGGCGTAATATCGTGCGTAAACTCTTTCTTTGGGCGCCAGTTGTAAGCGTACGAAGCATTAAAGGAGTTCATCTGATAGTAACGCACCCGGTTCAGGAAGTCAAATCCCAGGCTCATGCGTGTTTTAGGTACAAACTCAGTGCGCAGGTTACGCAGCTCCACCGGCGATACAATGCGCGGGATGGTAAGCGTAGCCTGGGTGCCTAACTGATAGGAACTCAGGTTGGTGTTTGCTTTTTCCTGTCCT
>DATBUF010000650.1:0-2941 GCA_036516435.1 Pontibacter sp. | reverse complement strand
AAGCAGAACGCCTCAGCCATTGGCCTGCTGATTTACTTTGCCTATGTGGTACTGCGCAGCTCCTTTGCCGAGCAGCAGCAACGCGCCCGCATCAGTGCCGTGTACAATATCTTTGCCTTTGCCGCACTTATTCCGCTGCTGTTTATACTGCCGCGCCTCACCGATTCGCTGCACCCCGGCAATGGTGGCAACCCCGGCTTTAATGCTTACGACCTGGATAGCGACCTTAGAATGGTGTTTTACCCTGCTGTGCTGGGCTGGACATTGCTGGGCATCTGGATCGTGAATGTGAGATCAAGATTTGAAATACTGAGACAACGCTTATATGAAACTGTTTAGAATACTGGCCCTCTGCTGCTTTATGCTTTGCAGCCTGGCCGGCGTACAACACGTGCAGGCACAGCCTGAGCAAACACAGGTAGAATACTCGGCCGCACCAGCTGAGCCCGAAGTAGAGATGGCAGATGTGCTGCGCCAGGACGGTAAAATTTACGTGGTAGTAACCGTGTTGCTTACTGTGCTGCTCGGCCTGATTATATACCTGATTACGCTGGACCGCAAGGTAAGCAAGCTGGAAAAACAATTTAAAGAATAACCGCTGTCAGGTATAAAAAGTACACGCCTACGGGATTTAATATACCTGTATCCGTGTTTAGCTATCAAATCAAGTAACCATAGTTTATACATAGATGAAGAAGTCGCACATCATCGGTATTATCATCATCGCAGCAGCCATCATGATCATCATGTCTACGGCTGGGGATGCGAGCACATATGTTGATTTTGGCGAAGCGAAAGAGCTTGCGCAGGATGGCAGCAAATCTAAAGTGCACGTAGTGGGCCGCCTGAAGAAGGATGCTCAGGGCCATATAGTGGGCATGCAGTATGACCCGCTGATTGACCCGAACTACTTTTCGTTTATGCTGGTAGACACCAACCGTGTGGAGCAGAAGGTAGTGTACTTCAACCCGAAACCACAGGACTTTGAGCGCTCGGAGCAGGTAGTTATTACCGGTAACATGCAGAACGATGTGTTTGTAGCAGATAAAATTCTGCTGAAGTGCCCGTCTAAATACGTGGAGAAAGAGGTACAGCAAACTACAGCAGGCATTTAATTTAGTTAACAGTTAAAAGTGAAGAGTTTAAAGTGCTCTTACTCTTCTTCGACTCTTAACTCATAACTCTTAACTTATACCTTTTTTTAAGATGATAAATACGCTGATCGGCGATATAGGCCACCTGAGTGTGATAATTGCTTTTGTGGCAGCCATCGTGTCTTCTTACGCATACTTTATGGCATCGCGCACTTCTGCCGATGCTGACAGCAACAAAAGCTGGCGCCGCTTTGCCCGTACTGCATTTTATGTGCATGGTGCTGCTGTAGTTGTCGTAATCTTCGCGCTGTTCAACATCATTTACGAACACCGCTACGAGTACTATTACGCCTGGAGCCACTCCTCCAATCACCTGCCGGTGCATTACATGATCTCGTGTTTCTGGGAGGGCCAGGAAGGCTCGTTCCTGCTCTGGATCTTCTGGCACGTGGTACTAGGTGTAGTGCTGATGAATAGTGGCAAGAAGAACAAGGAATGGGAAGCACCTGTAATGGCGATGTTCTCGTTCGTGCAGCTGTTCCTTACCTCCATGATCCTGGGCATTGTGATCGGAGATCTGAAAATCGGTTCTTCACCATTCATCCTGATGCGCGACTTTATGGCTGATGCTCCTGTATTTGCAATGGATCCGAACTTTAAGCCTGCTGATGGTACCGGCCTTAACCCGCTGTTGCAGAACATCTGGATGGTAATTCACCCGCCAACCCTGTTCCTGGGCTTTGCCGCTACGCTGGTGCCGTTTGCATTTGCCATGGCAGGTCTTTGGAAAGGCAAATTCGGTGAGTGGGTACGTCCTTCTATGCCGTGGGCG
Organism: Pontibacter sp.; assembly: GCA_036516435.1. Taxonomy (GTDB): domain Bacteria; phylum Bacteroidota; class Bacteroidia; order Cytophagales; family Hymenobacteraceae; genus Pontibacter. The sequence continues at coordinate 1,015 of DATBUF010000650.1, read as the reverse complement.
CACTTCGCAGCTGTGTCGCTGGGCATCGGTACTATGATGGGTGCTTACTGGGCTTACGAAACGCTTAACTTTGGTGGCTACTGGAACTGGGACCCGGTAGAAAATGCCGTGTATATTCCCTGGCTGGTACTGGTAGGTGCTATCCATACCATGATCGCGTACCGCAGAAGCAAGAGCGGCCTGAGAGCTAGCTTTATATTAGTTATTGCGTCCTTTATCCTGATCCTGTATGCTACGTTCCTGACACGAAGCGGTATTCTGGGTAATGCATCCGTACACTCTTTCACTGACCTAGGTCTGTCAGGGCAATTATTCGCCTACCTTTCAGCTTTTGCTGTATTGTCAGTAGCGCTCCTGGTTTACAGATGGAAGATGATTCCGGCCACTGAAAAAGAGCTGACAACCTATAGTGGCGAATTCTGGGTGTTTATTGGTGCCGCAGTGCTTTGCCTGGCAGGTTTCCAGGTACTTACGACCACATCCATCCCGGTTTACAACTCTTTCCTTGGGTTTATAGGCATCGATTCAAACGCCGCCCTGCCAGCCGACCAGATTGAGCACTATACCAAATTCCAACTATGGGCAGGTATCCTTGTCGCGGTACTGACAGGTATAGGGCAGCTAACCTGGTGGCGCAAAACCGACAAGAAAAGCTTTGTGGATGCTATTACGATGCCACTGATGCTTACCCTGTTGTTTGCCAGTTTAGTAATTATCCTTTCTAACAAGTTTGATGTATTCGATTTTAAACTGGACAACCCGGTTTACATTCTGCTGTTTGTAACATCGCTGTTTGCTGTATTTGCCAACCTGAGCATTATCCTGAGCCTGCTGCACAAGAAGGTATCATTGTCGGGGGGGGCGGTAGCGCACATTGGTATCGCACTGATGCTGCTGGGCATTCTGTTCTCCTCAGGGTACTCTAATATTATCTCAGGCAATACCTCTGGAATGCTGTACTCACGTGAGTTTCCGGATGAGATTAACCGAGACAACGTGCTGCTGTGGCGTAATA
>DATBUF010000649.1:0-5602 GCA_036516435.1 Pontibacter sp. | reverse complement strand
TCTCTCGGGCCGAGCGGCCCCGTCTTCGGGCATCGCGCTGCTGCCTTCTTGCTATCCTCCTGCGTCGGATTGCCTGCGGCACCGCAACAAGTCAAAGGCGCTCAACCCAAAGACTGTGATCATCTCGATAGTAGCTGCTTGCCTATAGTTGGAGCAGCTATAGTTACATAGCCTTTCTCGTGGTAGTAGTTCAGTAGGGACAGGTCGCGACCTGTCCGCTCTTGGTCTGTAACTATAGTACTATAATTCTCAACTATAGCAAAGGCAGAAAGTCCCCTCTCGGGAGGGGTAGGGGTGGGTTGTACCAGCAGCAACTATAGCACTAGAGCCTCAACTCAACTATAACCAAAGGCTGCTGGCGCGGGTTTGCAACCCGTGTCCTTTTGATGGTGTTGAGTTTGTAACTCAACTGGCCCAGAGGGCCAACTATAGCAAAGGTCTGATCTCCCATTCCACAAGATCCTCTCAGGAGGACAAAGAGAGAATTGCAACTATAGTAGAGGCCAAGCACTCCCCTCTTCGGGATAGGGGACCAACAGCAACTATAGAACTATAGCCCCAACCAAAGTAGAAGCCTAATCCTGCAAATCCTATAATCCTGCAAATCCTGATTCAGACAAAGGACTGGGACGAGGTAAAAACAAAAAAGCCACCCGGTTAGGAGTGGCTTTTGGAAGTGATCCCGCTGGGATTCGAACCCAGGACCCATACATTAAAAGTGTATTGCTCTACCAGCTGAGCTACGGAATCGGTACTGCTTGTTACCCTGAATGGGACGGCAAAATTAAGAGCTATATTTTAAAAACAAAATTTAAATTCAGCTTTTATTTTAATTGCTATCGCTACAGGTGTTAGAAACAAAAAGCCTTCTCTCTTGGAAAAGGCTCCCGCTCTTTAAAGTGATCCCGCTGGGATTCGAACCCAGGACCCATACATTAAAAGTGTATTGCTCTACCAGCTGAGCTACGGAATCTTTTAGTAACTTGCAGTGCTAAGGGCGTTTCCCTTAATTGCGATGCAAAAGTAACAGCAATCTGGTTAAATGCAAAATCTTTGTTTCAAAATATCTGCCTTTTCAATCGTTTTTTTGCTCCTGCTTTTAAAACCAGCTTATAGTCAGGAACATAAATTTGCGTACGCCAAAGCAGATTCTTTGTTTTCGCAGCAACATTACACCGAGGCACTCAAGTTATATGAGCAAATCCTGAACGAAGAGCAGCAATACTCTCCGCAAATGCTGTTAAAGATTGCTTATATTAAGGAAGGCTTGCGCGATTATACCGGGGCCATGTATTACCTGCACCTGTTCTATACCAAACAGCCCAGTCGTTCTGTTTTAAAAAAGATGGAGGAGCTGGCGCAGGCGCACCGCCTAGGCGGGTATGAGTACAACGACCTGCAGTTTTTTAAGACCCAGTTCAGCAAATACTACATGCGCATATTGGAGCTGATGCTGCTGGCTGCTGTAGTTACAACTACGGTTATGGTGGTGAGCTGGCGGAAAGGGCACAGGTTTACTAAGCAGTTTAGGTTAGGTTTTGTGCTGTACCTGCTGTTTATACTTTACTACATCAACTTTCTGAACCTGGGCCGCGGCGGCATTATCAAAAACGATCAGGTTGCCATCATGTCGGCTCCGTCGGCGGGGGCGAACTGGCTGGCTACTGTTAAGCAGGGGCACAAAGTACCTATTACCGGCGAGCAGGACATCTGGTACGAGATAAAGTGGAAAGGCGAAACGGCGTACATCCGCAAGAATAACCTGCTGCAGTTGCCTTAGGTTTTTTGACATTGGACTAAACGACAAAGGACAAAAGACTTCTTGTGGTTGAAATCTTTTGTCCTTTGTCAAACTGTCTTTTGTCTAAGAAATTACTTCAGCGGCGAATCCTTTTCTTTAGCCATAACATTAAACACCAGCTTATCCGTCAGGCCGGGCAGCCATTTGTTCAGGAACACGGTTAACTTGCCCTGGAAGGTCATTACAAGGTCGCGTTTGCGTTTTATAGTTGCTTTCAGGATCTGGTCGGCTACTTCTTCGGCGGTCATCATGTTACCTTCGTCGCGCGGCGATTCACCTTGTTGCTGGCCATTGGCAGCTAGAGCAGTATTGCGGATGTTGGATGCTGTAAAACCCGGACAGGCAACCAGTACATGCACGCCTTTGTGCAGCATTTCGGTGCGTAAAGTCTCCAGAAAGCCATGCATAGCAAACTTAGAAGCAGAATAACCGGTGCGGGCCGGTAGCCCACGATAACCTGCTATTGATGAAATGCCGATCACAGAGCCTTTGGTGGCCATGATGTATGGCAGCGCAAATTTGGTGGTGTACACTGTTCCCCAGAAGTTTATATCCATCACCTTCCGGATCACGTCCAAATCCAGGTCCTGGAACAGCGCACGCATCGAAATACCGGCATTGTTGATCAGTACATCCAGTTTACCGAAGCGGTCTATAGTTTCCTGCACCATGCGCTGGCAATCGGCCTCTAGGCTTACGTCGGCATTAATGGCTGCATTCTCTATGCCTGCAGCCGCAAGCTCCTGGCTGGTTTGGTCCAGGTTCTGTTGGTTACGGCCCGAAATGGCAACTTTTGCTCCTGCTTTTCCGAACGCAAACGCGCATGCCTTGCCAATGCCGGATGTCCCTCCCGTAATCAATACGACTTTATCTTTCATCTGATTTTGCTCTGACTATAGCTGCAAAGATAGAATTTATCTTTCGTATCAGGTAGCACGTACCAAGTATCACGACTCTCTTGTAGAGCTTAAAAAATAAAAGGGAAGCTCTTAGACAATCTCAGAGTTTGAAATCGTGATACGTGTGTCGTGCTACGAATTAAGCATCTGCTTTAAACAGCTTGCCGAATAGCTCGTGTTTGTACTTGCGGTTTTCTTTCAGCACCGCGATCATCGCAAAAAAAGTGATACCAATGAGTACCGGGTAGATCAGGAACAGGATGGAATGCAACAGTGGCAACAGCAGGAGGCCAACCAGCAGCAGCGACAGCATGTTGTACAGGTAAGATGTCTTAGCGCTGAAGCTCATGATACTGCCTTTCACAACCTTCGGGCTTACGAATGATGCTACAATACCTAGCGGCGTAAGCACCAGCACCGAACCAAGGTACATCACTAGCAGGAATACGGCATCTTCGTGGTTAAAGAATGCGACGTAAACGGCAAGTATGGCTGCATCAAGCAACAGTGGCACGCGCAACGGAATAAGGCTTGATCGCAGGAAATCGCTGATGCCGCCACCGGTGCGTTCTACCGTCAGCCACAGGTTTTTGTAAAAGCCCCAGATGTTGTTAAAAACATAACTATAGATGATAGCCGGACCGAAGAAAATCCAGACCGTCAGGTTTTTTTCGTAAATATGGATGCCTTTGGCAGTATACAGGGCCGCATCTGCACCAAGTATGATCAGCTTTAAACCAAGCCCGAACAGTAGCAGCTGCTTCGGGTGTTTCGAGTTCTTAAACAGGCGCCAGCTTAGGCTACGGTGCTTGTTGTGGCTATAGTTTACTACTTTGCGTTTTGGCTCAAAGGCGGCCAGTTCTAAGAAAAAGTTGGCGCCCAAAAAGAGTCCTAACGATGCCAGGTGCACCACTAATTCAAACCAGCTGCTGGCCGGGTCGTACATCGGTAGCTGTAGCTGCAGGGCCACAAAACCAGCTCCCAATACCGCCGCTGATATAAAATTCAGGTGCAGCCAGCGCATTTTGCGCTCTACCATTACCTGCAGCGAACGCTTGGTAACATGGGCTGTCAGCAGCACCAGAATGCTTTGCAGGAAGTACAGGAAGGTGTACGCCGGTGCCAGTATAAACAGCAGGAACAGGAAGTTTACAAGTATAAAATTGAAGGGGGAGAACAGTTCTACAGGCAACTCAACCCAGAACCGCTTCACAGGCCTGATAGGGTAGAGGCGCGGGACTAAATCCAGCTTCGGGACATAAGCCGGGAAGAAGCCACGGATGATCGTAATGCCCAGCACAAACAGGTTAATGTAACGCACTACTTCTGTAACTGTAGTTACGCCACCATGTTGCGCCTGCTCCAGCATGTATGAGAACAGCCAGCCGTAAAACCCGGAAAGCACAATGCCACCGCCCAGCAGCAACACGCGCTGTAGTTTGTTTTGCCTGAAAAATCCGTCAATCCGTGCCTTAAGCGCAAACAGTACTAAATCCATTGGTTATAGTTAAGAGTTATGAGTTCAGGGTTAAGAGTGAATTTAACTCTTAACTTTTCACTTTTAACTAATTCAACATCCATTCGAAGTCGGCTTCGGCAGCCTGGTGGTGCGGTGTAAGCAGCTGAAACAGGGCCTGATCGATCAGGTTTTCGCCGTTCATGGTAAACTCCTGCAGCGAGCCATTGTACATTAGCTGCCCATCGTTCAGGACGCCAATGTGAGTAGCTATGCGCTCCACATAGTTCAGGTCATGCGACGAAATAAGCACCACGCGGTTCGGTGTAGAGTAGCTGCGGATGAGTTTTACCAACAACTGTGCTGCAATGGGGTCTAGCCCGGTAAAAGGCTCGTCCAGGATAAGTACCTGCGGTTTATGGAGAATAGCAGCCGCAATGCCAATTTTCTTCTTCATGCCGGTAGAGTAGCCGGCAATGTTCTTGTGCAGCGACTCCTGGTCGGTAAAAAAGTAATTGGTCAGGCTTTTGATGCGTTCGGCAGCTTCGGTGGTGGGCAGTTGGTATAGTTTGGCTACAAAGTTCAGGTACTCCAGGCCGGTAAATTCTTCTATTAGCGGATTATCCTCGCACAATGCACCCAGGTTTTGCTTTACTTCCAGAGCATTGGTTGTGTATTCTTTCCCGAAGAGGGTAACAGTGCCCTTATCTGGTTGTATCAGGTCAAGTATAGCGTTCAGGAACGTGCTTTTGCCAACGCCGTTTTTTCCTAATAAGCAGTAGCACTGGCCTGGTTCTATAGTTAGGTCCAGCTCCTGCAGCACTTGTTTTTTGCCAAATGCCTTCGTTAATCCGGTTATCGCTATACTCATATGTTGTTTTGTATTTTTTCTGCTATCCTAAGTGCTTGTTCTGCTTTTGGTGTGTTGGTGTTAAAGTTACGCACCGCCTTTTTAAAGTCCTAATGTAAGTGTCTAAACCTGTATCTTTTTTGTGTGTATTGCTGCTGGTTTTAAGGGTGCTTGATTTGCAACATCAGTAGCAAAGGAATTAGTTCTGTTGAATAATTATACTTTGCTGTTATCCTGAAAATAGGAATATACCCATGCTATTGCTGTGTGTGAATTGTATTTAACACATGCTATTTACTATAGTTTGTATCTCTCAATCAGTAACAAGTTTAAACAAGCATGCGTTACCAATTTAGGTTAATCTAAATTATAATTTAAGTTTGCGGTAAAATAAGGATGCATTATGATGAGACTGTATACAATTTTATTTCTTATGTTCTCCCCATTACTGGCCTTAGCACAAAACGGCGGCGTTAGTGGCGTTGTTAGGAGTGGTACAGAGGCAGTAGGCTTTGCCAGTATTGGGCTGCAAGGTACTACCCTGGGAACTACAGCAACTGCAACAGGCAATTTCCAGATTGACCAGGTGCCAGCAG
>DATBUF010000648.1:0-10630 GCA_036516435.1 Pontibacter sp. | reverse complement strand
TTCCTGACCGTAATCGCCATCATGATCTTATCTACAAAACTTGTTATCAGCAGCAGAAAATGGTAACGCAGGAGACGACAAAAACAACAAGCAAGCGCCGCCGCGATATTACCCGCTACCTTATAGCTATAGTTGTGCTGGTGCTGGTTAACGTGTTGGTTTATAATTATTTTTTCAGGATAGACCTGACCGAGGATAAACGTTATTCCATCTCGCCGGTTACGAAGCAGATGCTGGGCAACCTGCCCGAGGAGGTGTTTGTAGAAGTTTACCTGGAAGGCGATTTCCCGTCGGGTTTCAAACGTCTGCAGCAGTCGGTGCGCGAAACGCTGGATGAGTTCCGGATTTATGCGGATGGGAAAGTACGCTATAGTTTCTACGACCCGAACTCCATCACAGATGAGAAGAAGCGGGCAGCGTTTATGCAGCAACTGGCCCAGAAAGGCATACAACCTACTAACCTGAAAGCGACCGAGGAAGGCAAGCAGGTAGAGCGGCTGGTATTCCCGGGTGCCGTAATCCGGTACAAGGGGAAAGAAACAGCTGTTAATTTCCTGAAAGGCAACCTGGCAGCCACCCCGGACGAGCGTCTGAACCAGTCGGTGGAAGGAGTGGAGTACGAGCTGGCAACTGCTGTGCGAAAAGTGGCCTTTCAGGGGAATAAAACCATTGGCTATATTACGGGGCAGGGAGAGCTGGAGTATCAGCAGGTAACAGACCTGTTGGGCTCGCTGCAGCAATACTACCGGGTAGCGATGGGCGACCTGGACCAGATCCCTACGCTGGACGGGCTGGACCTGATCATCGTTGCAAAACCGACCGGCACCTACTCCGATGCTGATAAATATAAAATTGACCAGTTTATCATGAAGGGGGGCAAAGCTGTATTTTTTGTAGATGCCCTGGATGCCAGCCTGGATAGCTTAGGCTCCGGCGGAACGTTTGCCATGCCCTACAACCATAACCTGGATGACCTTTTCTTCCGGTACGGCGTACGCCTGAACCCGACCCTGATCATGGACCTGAATTCCGGGTTTATACCGATGGTAACCGGCTATACGGGCGGCAGACCAGCCACTGAAATGATCAACTGGCGCTTTTACCCGCTGCTCAACAAGTACAGCAAACACCCGATTACCCGCAATTTAGATGCCGTCTACAGCAAGTTTGTCGGAACTATAGATACTGTTAAGGCTGCCGGCGTGCGCAAAACTCCGCTGGTGTATACTTCGCGTTATTCCCGCATTATGCAGGCGCCTGTGCCGCTTACCCTCGAGGAGGCCCGTATGAAAGTAAACCCGGAGCAGTACCAGGCAGGGGAGCAGCCGGTTGGTTATTTGCTGGAAGGCACGTTCACTTCCCTCTTCCGGAACCGCCGTGCACCGGCAGGTGCAGCCAATACTACCGTTAAAGAGCAGGGCGTACCCACGCAGATAGCTGTTTTCTCGGACGGTGACCTGATCCGAAACGATGTGAACCCGCGTACCGGGCAAGCGTACGAACTTGGCTTCGACCGGTTCAACAACATCAAGTTTGCCAACAAAGAGCTTGCCATGAACACCATCCACTACCTGTTGGATTCGGAAGGGTTGATCAATGTCAGGAGCAAGGAAATTAAGCTTCGCCCACTGGACAGGGTACGTGTGCAGGAGGAGAAAACGTACTGGCAGGCACTTAACCTGGCAGCCCCGATTGCACTGTTAATTCTGTTTGGCATAACACGCTACTACCTGCGCAAGCGGAAGTATGAAAAATTCTGAAAGAATACCTGAAAAGGCACAATTTCTTCAAAAACCTTTGCAGCCGGGTTTAGTATAAATCCGAAATATTTTTAACTTTGCCTGAATAACATTATAGGGATACAGAATGAAATTTATAGTTTCGTCATCAGCGCTGCTTAAGCAGTTAGCCAGCATAAATGGGGTTGTAACCAACAACCCGGTAGTGCCGATCCTGGAGAACTTCCTGTTCGAGATCAGCAACAGCACACTGACCATCACAGCCAGCGATCTGGAGACTTCTATGATCACGGAGTTACCGGTTGAGGCAAAAGAGAACGGCCGTATTGCTGCTCCTGCCAGAATTCTGCTGGATACCCTGAAAAACCTGCCAGACCAGCCGGTTACTTTCACCATTGATGAGGAAACGTATACCATCGAGATCAGCTCTTCAAATGGTCGTTACAAACTGTCTGGTGAGAATGCTACGGATTTCCCGCGTGTGCCAGTGGTACAGGGTGGCAATGCCATCGAAATTCCTTCTAATGTACTGAGCAGAGCTATCAATAAAACGATTTTTGCGGTTAGCAACGACGAGCTCCGCCCTGCCATGACAGGTATTTTTGTGCAGCTGCGCTCTGACAACGTAACGTTTGTAGCTACAGACGGACACCGTTTGCTGCGCTACCGCCGCATGGACATTGCTACAAGCCAGGAAGCCTCGCTTATTATCCCACGCAAAGCTTTCACGCTGCTAAAATCTACGCTGCCATCTGAGGCTACTGCGGTTCGTGTGGAGTTCAACAACTCGAATGCGTTCTTCAGCTTCGATAACATCCGCATGATCTGCCGCCTGATTGACGAGCGCTATCCGGATTACGAGAACGTTATCCCTGTTCAGAATCCGAACAAGCTGATTATAGAGCGCCAGGCGCTGCTGAGCTCAGTAAAGCGTATCTCTATCTACTCTAACAAAACCACACACCAGATTCGTCTGAAACTATCAGGTTCTGAGCTGCAGGTATCTGCCGAGGACCTGGACTTCTCGAACGAGGCAAATGAGCGTTTAGCCTGCCAGTATGATGGCGAGGATATGGAAATCGGCTTTAATGCCAAGTTCCTGATCGAGATGCAGAACAACATGGATTCTGATGAGATCACATTTGAACTGTCTACGCCAAACAGAGCAGGTTTGCTGATGCCGCTTGCCAACGAAGACAATGAAAATGTTTTGATGCTGGTGATGCCTGTAATGCTGAACAATTACGTATAAGTACTATATTTCTCCTAACACGCAGAAGGCGGGCCTACAAGCCCGCCTTCTGTATTTTATGGCATTGGCTTTACAGGTAGCACATGCCTGCTTTATAACTTTACAGCGTATAGTATAAATAAATGTAGTTGGGTACGCATAAAGTTATTTGTATAATCTTTATATTTGACAGAAGGATTTTAGCCATTTTTCTGTCAGATGAAGTTGTATTTAGGAGGGTCGGTGCCGGCAGCGAGCGCACGTGGTTTTACAGAGTTTTACCAGCCACAGAATAATAAAAGTACAACTATAGTAGCGCGTGTATGGTTGTGCATTGCGTTACTTGTACTTGGCAGCAACTTGGTTTACGAATACGGGCACAAAATTCAGGGTGCAGCGCTTTACCGCGTGGCCTACTATAGTTATGCCATCACCTCTCTGCTTATACTACTGTTATTCTGGTGGCTGAAACGCAGGCAAACAGAGGCTTCGTCGGCATTCTACCGTTGGGTTTGCCTGGGCTATAGTTACACGTTCGCCATCACCTGTTTGCTCATGTCGGTAGCATACCAGGGCAATCCCATCAACAACATGACCATGTACCTGATGGGGCTGATGCTGGTTGCGATACTGGTAGTACTGGAGCTGAAGGAGCTGCTTGTGCTGATTGTACTCATAGAGCTTACTTTTGCCATAGGGGTACAGTTCCTGAACCTGACTGAGGCCCAGCAGATCGTAAACCAAACCGGTTCTGTTTTCATCCTGATCTTTTTCTTTCTGCTTAGCAGGCTCAACTATACTTTCCGGGCAAATCACTACATGCAGGTGCAGCTTATCGAACAGCAAAAGTATGAGTTAGAGAAAGCCAGTAAAGCTAAATCTACAATTCTGGGAGTAGTCGCGCACGACCTGCGCGGCCCATTCGCGAACATAGAGGCTCTAGTGAAGCTGATGCAACGGCGGGAACCAACTATAGCTGAAAGAGAGAAGTACCATGACATGATCCTGAAGAGCTGCCAGAGCTCAAGTGCCATTATAAATGATCTGCTGGTAATGGCGCGCTATGAGCAGCAGGAACAATACCCGCTTCAGAAAACAGAACTAAACGAGTTTGTAGCGAAAGTGTACCTGGAGTGGCAGGAGCAGTTGAAAGACACCCGCCAGGTAGAGTTAACTATACCCGATCTGCCAGTATACGTAAGCCTGAACTCGGATAAATTCAGGCGCGTGCTGGACAACCTGCTATCGAATGCTGTAAAGTTTACCGGGGAGCAGGGGCTTATCCGTATTGGCCTCGCAAAAAGCGACCGGACTATACTGCTCAGCATATCTGACAACGGGATTGGCATTCCCCAGGACCTGAAGCCGTTCGTATTCCATGCTTTCTCCAAGGCTTCGCGGCAGGGCCTCCGGGGCGAGAAATCAGTAGGGCTCGGGCTGAGTATTGTGAGTACGCTGGTAATGCAGCACAATGGTACTATAGAGGTTCAGAGCGATGCAGAGCACGGAACCACCTTCAGCATTGCGCTGCCTCTTAGTAACTGATGTTATTTCTCCTTCCTAAGCCTGATAAATACCGGAAAATGGTCGGAGTAGCCTCCAATGTAAGTAGTACCGTTGTAGGTAGTGCGCGGTGTGTTTTTGTACTTGCCAAAGGTGTATTTCAGAAACTCCGGGTTATGGATGTGTGCAGAGCCCATAACGTACTCCAGCCCTTTCCTGTCAAGCAATCCTTTCGAGACCAGTACCTGATCAAGCATCTTAAAATCACCACGCTTGTAGAAGCTGCCTAAGCCCTGTACATAGTTGGTATAAAAAGTATTAAACAGCTCATCTCTATAGTTCGGATTAGGTCGTCCGTTTGCTTTCAGCACTTGCTGTAGTATGGCGGATTTTGGCTCCTCATCAAAATCACCCAGTACCAGTATGTTCGCAGCCGGATTTTCTTTCAGGTCAGCGTCTATTTGCTTCCGCAGTCTGGCTGCTGCAGCACGCCTGTTACGCTGGCCCTGGCGTTCGTTTCCATAGTTGACAGGCCAGTGGTTCACATACACAGTCACGTACTCACCAGCCAGTTCACCTTTTACCTGTAGTATGTCCTTGCCTTTAAAATTACGCTGTGGGTACTCCACCCTGATTACCTTCTGATAGGAAGGCTTGAAAAGCTTCGGGTTGTAAAGCATGGCCACATCCAGGCCCAGCGGGTCCTCAGATTCAAAATGGATGATAGCGAATTTTTTCTTCTTAAGGGGAGGCGTATGTACGAGGTCTTCCAATACCTTTTTGCTTTCAGCTTCTGTTACGCCCAGTATGGCCGGTCCGTTCTTGCCACCTATAGTAACTATAGCTTCGGCCAGGTTCTTTAACTTCTGTTCGTACCGGATACTATTCCATTGCATAACCCCATCCGGAGTATAGTCCATGTTGCGGGCGTTGGCCTTTGCATCGTATAGTTTTTCAAGGTTGTAGAAGCCTACTACATAGGTTTTGTCGGCTTGGGGCAGTATGCGGGTACACCCTGCCAGGGCAAAAAGGGTAAAAAGGGTAAGGAGAGTTTTTATTCCGTAGCGCATCGTGTAACTTTGTACCTAATATATGTAGTCATGCATATTACGGAATAGATATACTATAAGATTTAAAATTTAAGGAAATGAAGAAGTCAGAGATATACTTCAGCATTGCACTGGATGATCAGAAGATTCCGGAGGCGATTAGCTGGCGCGCAACCGATGCCGGAGAGAAAATTCATTTTGCAAAAGCCATCAACATCTCTCTATGGGATCGTGATGAGGCAGGTACCATGAAAATAGATCTGTGGACGAAGGATATGCCGGTAGATGAGATGAAGTATTTCTACATCGATACGATAGGAGCGATGGCCCAGAGCATTATGACCGCAACCAGTGATAATGTAATGGCTCAGAAAATGCGTGCACTTTGCGAGGAGCTAATGAGCCACGTGGAGGCAGAGCGCCAGAAGGGCCAGCAGCAATAGCTGTAAAATAAAAAACCGAAAGGCCGCTTAAGTAGCGGCCTTTCGGTTATATAGACGGTCTATAATTAGTTTACACTCAACGTTTCGGCTGCTGTTTCTGCAGCTGTAGTGGCAACAGCCTGGTCGCTTACCGGCTGTGCTGCCTTAGCTACAAACTCTTTGTCGGAGCTGCTGTACTGCTTGCGGCTGCCAAAGTAATTGTTGTACTGCACGGTGCTTAACACGTTCTCCAGTTTCACATCACGCTCAGCGCTGATGGCTTTGCACTTCTGCTCGATCAGCTGCTCGTTACCTGCAAATTCGTTTTCCACAGCCATCATTTTAGCTACCACATCCAGGTTGATTTCTCTTACCTTGTTAGACTGGTAGTTGTTCAGGCGCAGGTTGCGGATCATTTGATCTGAAAGATGGTTGGCTCTGCTCTCTGCTGTAAATGCACGCTCGTTGCCGTTAGCTGCTGCTGTGAAGATGAGGCTCAGACATGCAAGGGTGGTTACCAAAAATCTTTTCATAGTTGTTCGTTTTTCCTGTTCTACTTATACTTCCCTGTGTTACTAATACAACCAAACCGGCTCAGAAATAATTCATTTCCCTGTTGATTTTTCTTAAGATACAGAATGCAGAAATAATGCCAAAAGGGCTGCCCTGGTAAAGAACAGCCCTTTTGAATTGTATATTTTCAATGGCGTCTACCAGTTATTCTTCCACATCATAGACTCAACGGGAGTGATGGTGCGGTTGTTATACTTGGCATTCTCTTTTTTGTTATAGTAGTTCTCTATACCGCCTTTTACTTCAAAATAGATCAGCTGCCCGATCGGCATGCCATAGTATACGCGTACCGGCTGCGTTACCGAAATCTCCAGGGTCCAGGTGTTGCAGAAGCCCACATCTCCTTTACCTGCCGTAGCATGAATATCGATTCCAAGACGGCCTACGCTCGACTTGCCCTCCAGAAATGGTACATGTGCCAGTGTTTCGGTATACTCCAGGGTTACACCTAAATAAAGAGTGCCTGGCTGCAGTACAATACCATCCTCCGGAATCTCAAATACATCAATCTCGTTGTGCAAGCGTGCATCCAGCACTTCATCGCGATAGGTGGCCAGGTACCGGCCCAGGTGCACGTCGTAGGAGTTGGTGCCCAGGCTGGAGCGCTTAAATGGCTCAATCAGGATAGTGCCTTTTTCTATCTCTTCTAAAATTTGCTTATCTGTTAAGATCATGGGGGTTGCACGCTAAAAGTTGATTGTAAAAGTAGTGAATAAAGGCTATAAACACCAAGTATAAACTAAAAGCGGCAGCACCATTTTTCAGGTGCTGCCGCTTCAGGGTGTTCAGTGTATGTTATTTAGCTGTGGATGGCTTGTAACGCTTCGTAGTTGGCCTGTACATATTCCTCTACCATTTCAGGCGTAATGGCGGTGGATACAAACATTGCCTCGTACTGCGATGGAGCCAGGTAAATGCCACGCTGCAGCATTTCGTTGAAGTAGCGGCCGAATAAGGCAGTGTCTGATGTTTTAGCACTATCGAAATCCGTTACAGGCTGGTTTGTAAAGAAGATCGTGAACATAGAGCCGATGTGGTTAACGGTATAGTTCAGACCGAGCTTCTCCATGTTCTGCTTCATGCCTGCTATCATACGGCTGGTGGTTTCATCCAGTTGGGTATACACCTGTGGAGTATCCTTCAGATAGTTCAGCATTGCCATGCCAGCTGCCATCGCAATCGGGTTACCCGACAAGGTACCTGCCTGGTAAACCGGACCAGCCGGAGCAACAAAGTCCATGATCTCCTTTTTACCACCGTAAGCACCTACCGGCATACCTCCGCCAATAATTTTACCCAGTGTGGTCATATCCGGCGTGATGCCGAATAATTGCTGCACACCCCCAGGTGATAAACGGAAACCGGTCATTACTTCATCAAAGATCAGCACAATGCCTTCTTTGGTACACAGGTCGCGCAGGCCCTGCAGGAACTCAGGTGTTGGTAGTACCAGGCCCATGTTGCCGGCAACCGGCTCCAGAATGATGGCGGCTATGTTGTTAGGGTTGGCATCTACCAATGTTTGTACGGCCTGCAGGTTGTTGAAAGGTGCGGTCAGGGTATCGTTAGCCGTACCTTTTGTTACGCCCGGGCTGTCAGGTACACCAAGTGTAATGGCGCCGCTGCCGGCAGCAATCAGGAAAGAGTCGCCGTGACCGTGGTAACAGCCTTCAAATTTAATGATCTTGTCGCGGCCTGTATAGCCACGTGCCACACGTATAGCTGACATGGTAGCCTCTGTACCGGAGTTCACCATGCGTACTTTTTCTATACTTGGCACCATTTCAATAATCAGCTCTGCAATCTCTATTTCTTTGCGCGTAGGGGCACCAAACGATAACGAATTAGGAATTGCCTGCTGCACGGCTTCCTGCACAATTTCAGCGGCATGGCCCAGGATCATCGGACCCCAGGAGTTGATGAACTCCATGTAGCGGTTGCCGTCTTCATCGTATAAATAAGCGCCCTTAGCAGACTTGATGAAGCGTGGGTTTCCGCCTACAGCCCTAAAAGCTCTCACTGGAGAATTTACGCCGCCAGGTATAAAATGCTGTGCGCGCTGAAACAGTTCTTCACTGATTGGTGCAGTTTTCATGAGGTATAAATGTTTTGTTATAGTTAGTAAACCGTGTTTACTACAATAAGTTGAAGGTTTTCTAATTTGGTGATCGGGACAAACTGGTTATCAGGCTGCAGCTGGTTGCGCATGGCTCTGCTGGTATAACCAACTGCCGGGTAAAGTGCCCCCCGGCTGATGCCATTTGCCTGGAGCGCCTGTGTCAGATCTGGTCCGTACTGCTGTAGCAGCGAGCCGTAAAAGTATAGCATCTCGAAGCCGGCATAAGCATAAACCGAAGGTGGTACGTTGTAGCGTCTGATGTACTTCTGGCGGAAGCTCTTAACAGCGGGATTGGTGCTATCTATAAATTTGGGGCTGATGAAGTATACTTCCAGGTTATCTAATTGCCGGAGCGAAATCTGGTTGATATCAAGCCAGCTGTGGTACGTAATCAGGGGAAACTGGGAAGCGCCTGCCTGTAGTTTACTGGTAGCGTTTACAGCCGCAGTCATCTTATCCGAGAAAACAGCCATATGGCCTGCATCTGTCAGGTTCAGGCTGTTAAAAATACCTGCCGTAGCTGAAGCCTGGCTGGAGCTGATTTTCCGGTATGTTTTTATTTTGCCACCTAACTTCTTAAACTGCTCTTTATAGAAGTAAGCAAAGGTGGTGTCGTCTTTGGTGTTTTCGAAAAGGATAACGGCCGTTTTGGGCGAGAAGCTGTTGTAAGCAAAAGTAGCTGCCTGCCTTGCCTGCGTAGCTATAGCTGACTCAAACAGGTAAACATTGCTGCCCTGTGCGGCCAGTTCCAGGTCCTGAGAGAGCGGGTTGATAACCGGTATACCTGTATTACGGGCAAAACGATTCGCCACACGTGCTGAACTCTTGTAAACAGGACCTATAACAAGGTCCATCTGGTGCAGCTCCGGCATGTTTAATATACGGCTCACTGTCGCCGTATCAGCACCAGCATCGTAGGCAAACAGGTTTAGCTTTATGCCTTGTTCCTGCAGGGAGTCCTGCGCCAGTTGCATGCCGGCATACAGGTCATTCACAAACTGATTTTTGCGTGCATTCTGGCCAAAGCTCTGGTTTAGCTGGAAGGGCAGGAGCAAGGCTACATCTACTCCTTGCTGTTGTCGCACTGCGGTATTCAGGTACCTGCTGCGGTCCAGGTTATGCTTTGCTACCAGTTGTTCTAATGTAGCCTTGTCTTCAGGGCGGTACCAGCCACTGAGCAGTTTGTCAGCATACGTCTGCGCCAGTACTTTGTCGTTCGGGAAGCGCTGTAACAGCTTCGAAAAGGCAGCTTTATCCCCCAGTTTTACCAGGTAAAAACGCTCTAGTGCAGCTGCATCCGTAGCAAGCGGTGTACTATGTAATTGCTGTAGCTGGGTAAGTGCCTCGTCGTAGTTGTCACGCTCAAAAAGTACATTTGCCAGCAGGTAAGTGGCATCCGGGGTTTGGGGCCAGTCAGGGTGCTGCGTTTTGAGTTGCTGCAGCATTTGCTGCGCCTCTTTATACTTCTGCCCTTTAAAGGCAGCCAGGGCATAAAAGTACGAAGCTTCCGGAGCATAGGCGTTGCCGGAGGTTGTCAGCGGAAGGAGCTCCGCCATGGCCTGCTCATAACGCTGCTGCTCCAACAGAATTTTACCATTACTATAGGTAACGTCCTGGTTTTGCTGTGCAAATGCCGGAGTTGCCAGTGCTAACCCCAGCACAACTACTAAGCTCTTACAGAAGATGTGCTTCATACAGTTATAGTTTAAAAACCGAATGAGTGAATGCGTGAATTTTATTGCTGCTACAATTCATCCACGCATCCACTCACTCAAAGTTCAGTCATTCTTTTTTATTCCCATTCTATAGTTGCCGGTGGCTTGGAGCTGATGTCGTATACCACGCGGTTAACGCCTTTTACTTTGTTGATGATCTCGTTGGATACATCAGCCAGGAATTCATACGGTAAGCGGCTCCAGTCGGCGGTCATGCCATCGATACTTGTAACGGCGCGTAACGCTACCACGTTTTCATAGGTGCGTTCATCTCCCATC
>DATBUF010000647.1:0-1623 GCA_036516435.1 Pontibacter sp. | reverse complement strand
TCGGATATACCTGCCGTAGAGCATAACCTGCAGAAAATATTTCTGCCTTACAAAGATGCCCAAAGGCTGGTGCTGGTAAACAATGCCGGTGTGCTGGGCGATATCGGGTATGTAGGGGAAGGCATGCTCAACGAGCGCTTTGAGTTTGTGTTTGATGTAAATGTGGTCGTGCCTGCCATGCTGATGAACACGTTTCTGCAGGTATACCAGCAGCACCCGGCCGAAAAGCTTATCCTGAATATCAGCTCCGGTGCCGGCAAATACCCGATTGATGGCTGGGCAAGTTACTGCGCCTCCAAGGCTGCCCTGGATATGCTCTCGCTTACCGTGCAGAAAGAACAGGAGGCGCGTGGCTCAGGAGTAAAAGTATATGCTCTGGCTCCGGGCGTGGTAGATACCCTGATGCAGGGGCAGATCCGTGAAGCAGATAGCGGGCAGTTCAGCACGGTAGAGAAATTCCGGAACTATAAGGCTAACAACGAGCTGGCACAACCGGAAGAGGTAGCGCAGAAAATCATACAATTCATGAACAATACCGCTAACTATACCGACGTGATCCAGGATGTGCGGAACATGTAAGGCCTGCAAACTATAGCCAGTGGAGCAAGTGCTTTCCTGCCCTGAAGGGGTTACCAAACTATAGTTTTATGCTTACAGGTACAGTACGTTAGGAGCGATTGCTTACGTAGTGGTCGCGAAAGAACATTTGCTCATTCCGGTAAGCATTCTTGTTAAATTATAGCAGAAAAAGTATCTTAACCTGACTACAAACTATAGAAACGCACGTTCAATAACAGCAGGAGCAGGCAGCTATAGTTTGCCCACCTTAAACCCAAGCACATTTCAGCCATGCAACACCTGATCAGAACTTTTGACGAATACCAGCAAGCTTACAAACGTAGCGTGGAAGACCCAGAAGGCTTCTGGAGCGATATAGCCGATACCTTTACCTGGCGTAAAAAATGGAACACCACGCTAGCCTGGAATTTTGAAGAGCCAAGCATCAACTGGTTTAAAGGTGGCAAACTCAATATTACCGAGAACTGCCTGGACCGCCACCTGAAAACGCGGGGCAACAAACTGGCCCTGATCTGGGAGCCCAACGATCCGAAAGAACGCTTCGTGCGCTACACTTACCGCGAACTGTACGAGCGTGTTTGCCAGTTTGCTAATGTGCTGAAGAAGAATGGCGTACAGAAAGGTGACCGTGTGTGTATTTACATGCCCATGATTCCGGAGCTGGCGTTTGCTGTGCTGGCCTGTGCCCGCATTGGCGCCATCCACTCTGTTATTTTTGCCGGATTCTCGGCGGTAAGCATGGCCGAAAGAATTAAGGATGCCGGTGCTAAAATGGTGCTTACCTCCGATGGCCTGAACCGCGGCTCCAAGCAGATACCCGTAAAGCGTGTAGTAGACGAAGCCCTGGAAAGCTGCCCTTCGGTAGAAAAAGTGATTGTGGTAGAGCGCCTGGGCTGGGCCGTAAACATGGTAGAAGGCCGCGATGTATGGTACCACGACGAAGTAAAAGATGTGGCAAAAGAGTGTCCTGCTGAGGAAATGGATGCTGAGGACATGCTGTTTATCCTGTATACTTCAGGCTCTACGGGCAAGCCCAAGGGCGTG
>DATBUF010000646.1:0-2664 GCA_036516435.1 Pontibacter sp. | reverse complement strand
ATTTTATGCGGACGGCTATACTCCCGACGAAATCCTGAAGATGATCAAAGAACTGAGCGTTTTCAGGATCATTCGCCCGGCGTTTGGTAAAATAGGCTTTCTGCATTTAGATGAGGTTGAAAAACTTTACCAGAAGTACCTGGGAGATGCTGCTACATTCGAGGACCTGAAGAAGCCCGTCATCATCAGCGCTACCGAAATGAACGAGGGCGTAACGGTATACTTCTCATCCGGCGAACTTATAAAGCCGCTGGTGGCTTCTTCGGCGGTTCCTATTCTGTACCAGCCTATCTCTTACCAGGGCAAATTGCTGAACGATGGTGGCCTGCTGAACAATATGCCCGTAGACCCGCTGCACCAGAACTGCGACATCAAAATCGGGGTGCACGTGAATCCTATTAATCACCAGGCAAAGATAACCACCCTGCGCAGCATGATAGAGCGTACGGCACACCTGGCAATCAACAACAATGTTAAAATGCGCCTGCACCTCTGCGATTTCCTGATTGAGCCACCCGAGCTGAAGTATTACCGCCTGATGAGTTTCCGGAAAGCAGATGAGATTTTTGATATCGGCTACCGGTATACCCTGCACTTAGAGAAACACCTCAGGCAGCTTCTTGCAGCATAAGTGAATCGCCTGTAACTGCTACGTTCTCCGATCCTTTCCTGCTGTTCTTCAGGCTGTTTATAGTTTCTGTATTGTTTTTATGTGGCATGCTGGTGTGCTGGCTGTTGTGTCATAAGGCAGCACCATGCGGCTGCTTTTGCAGCTATTTTATGTAAAAAATTATAGTTATAGTATGAATCTTATTATTAAAAGCTCGTACATAAGCTGTAATGATTAAAGTACTACTGCATGAGACAACTTCTACTGCTTTTAATGCTTCTTCCGGTTATAGCGCTTGCTCAGGAAAACGAAAGCTTTATGTTCAGAGCCAAGGTAAAGCACGGTTCTATTCTGGTTGGGGGCAACATCAGCGGTTTTGCCTATAAAACTACCGATAACCTGTTGAATGGAACTGGTGTGAAGGAGGATGGCCGCAAAATACAGGCGAACCTGCAGGCTAAAAATGGCTATTTTGTGATGAACGATCTCGCCATAGGCCTTAACCTGAACCTGTACCACGAAAGTACCAAAGTGACAGCCGAACCAGAGCAGGAGGCGTTCCGGGAAACATACTTCCTGGGAGGGCCCTTTGTGCGCTATTACCTTATAAACGGGGTGTTTGGAGAAGCCGGCGTGAGTTTCGGAAAACATAATTTCTCAGACGGTCTGCAGTCTAATTTGCTGGAAGGAAGTGCCGGAATCGGGTATGCGCTCTTCTTTAACGAAAAGTTTTCGCTCGAACCAATGCTGTCTTTCCGGTATTTCAGGCAATCCAGAGGCGATGAGGCGTATACCAGTTTCGGACCAATGGTAGGTGTCGGGTTTCAGGCCTACTTGCTCCGCAAAAGAGCGCACGTCATCAAAATTGGTTTGTAAATACGCCTATTTGTGTGTATTTATACATCCTGATATACGTATAAAAGGAAGTTACTGCGCTTTTCGGTAACTTGCTGCCATCTGCACACACCCACATGATTGGTAAATTTATAGCTAAACTGATCTTCAGAGCCTCAGGCTGGAGACTGAACGGTAATCTTACCCCTGAGAACCGCCGCTGCGTGATGGTGGCAGCACCGCACACCAGCAACTGGGATTTTATCTATGCCCGGGCAGCTTTCTACCTGATGGAGGCCCCGATCCGGTTTACGATTAAAAAAGAGTTCATGGTTTTTCCGTTTGGCCCGTTGCTAAAGGCCATGGGAGCCCTGCCGATAGACCGTTCCAAGAACACCCGGATGGTAGATGCCATGGTCCGCATTTTTAAGGAAACTCCCGGTGATATGTGCGTACTGGTAACGCCGGAAGGCACCCGCAAGTACCAGCCGCGCTGGCGCAAGGGCTTTTACTATGTGGCGCTAGGCGCAGGCGTTCCCATCGTACTCGGTTACCTGGACTATGCCAAAAAAGAAGCTGGTGTTGGCCCAACCATCTACCCAACCGGCGACATAGAAGCTGATCTGGAGAAGATCATGGCCTTTTACCGCACCAAAACAGCTAAATTCCCGGAGAACGGCGTGAGGTAAGTTAATGTGCTCATGCATTCATGTAGCAATGTGCCAAAATCTCATGCTATAGTTTCACGAATCGCAATACTATTTAAATTAAGTTGCGATTAACCCACCCCTGCCCCTCCAAGGAGCAGGGCCGTTTCATTCCAAGAAAACAGGTTCAACACCTACTGTCATTCTGTTAAGAAACTTGGTTGAGAAAGAGGGCCCCTACCCCCGGAGGTTAAGCTGTTGCTATGGGCCCACAAGATCCTTTCAGGATGACAAAAAATGAAGAATGAAACGACCTTGCTCCAAGGAGGGGAATTCTGCAACAGAGTATGTGATTCCCCTCCTCGGAGGGGCTAGGGTTGGGTAACACCTGCACTGCATTAGTTAATTGCAACTTAGGTTATTTAATAGCTTATTAAGCTATCAGCAAAACCACTACATCACCACATCAAAGAACTAGCACATCAATACATGAACATTGAAGCTTTACGTGAACTATGCCTGGGTTTACCTGCTGTAACGGAGGACATTAAATGGGGAGCAGATCTCTGTTTT